>JANPDB010000913.1:0-2052 GCA_031431255.1 Acidimicrobiia bacterium
CGAAAGGACTTGGAGAGTCCCTCGATGTGGATGCCGGCGCCACGGGACGGCCCAGGGGAGGAGGCGTCGTCGGAGTTACGGACATCCACGATGTGGTCGATCTCGGTCACGGTCATCGCAGCTGATCTCTTAGGAGAGTCCGGCCGGGAAGGCTTTGCTCATTCCCGGCGTGTAACCCTCGGCGAGCGAGATGCCGTTCTTGTACACCTCGTCCATGATCTCGTTCGTGTAGTACTTCGCCATGTCGAACTCGAGACCGAGCAGACCCAGGGTCTTGGCGTTTTCGGCCAGGTCCGCCTCGGACATGTAGAAGATTCCCTTCGTGGCCACGTCGGAACCGCCCTCGATGAAGCGGCACTGCTCGTAGTGCTCACCAAGCTGCGACTCGGGCTCAAGGTTGAGTTCCTTGCCGTACACCTCGAGCGTGAGCTTCTTGGCCAGTTCCGGATCGGCGATCGCCTTCTGCCAGCCCTTCGTGATGGCCGTCATCGCCGCGACGAGCTCCGGCTTGCGCTCGGCCAGCGCCTTCTCCGTGACCGCGTACAACTGCTGATACAGCTTGAAGCCGAGGGTGTCGAGGAGCAGGATCACCGGGGTGAGCGGCTTGCCTTGCTTCTTCGTGTTCTCGAAGATCACGTAGGGCTCGTTGGAGGCGAAGGAGAAGAACCCGTCGACCTCCCCGGAGAGCAGCGGCGCAGGGTCGAAGCCGGCGGGAACCTTCTTGATCTGATCCGGGCCGTCCCCTTCCGTCGTGTTGAGGATCTTCAGCAATGCCTGCCACACCGGCTCGTTGGCCGCCTGCACACCGATCGTCTTGCCGATCATGTCGGCGCCCGTTTTGATCGGCGTCTTCTCGGCGAGCGAGAGGATGCAGAACGGGTTCTTCTGGAAGTTCGCGCCGATGATCTTGAGGGGAGCCGAGTTGTCGCGGATCGCACCGGCGATGATCTCCGAGCCGGTGTAGGTGATGAGCGCCTTGTCCGAGAGGATGAGCGCGAGCGTGTCGACGTCCGGACCGCCGGCGATGAGATCGCTGCCCTCGAAACCCTGCTCCTTGAAGTAGCTCTCGGACTCGGCGATGTAGTCGCCGGCGAACTCGATGTTCTTGAACCAGCTGAGCTGCACCGCAACCTTGCCGTACGAAGCAGCCGCTGCGGTCGTCTCTGTCGCAGCCGCTGCAGCGGTGGTCTCCGCCGCCATGGCCGCGGTGGTCTCGGCCGCCATCGCCTCGGTTTCCGCAGCCGCCGTTTCGGCGGGCGCCGCGGTGGTGTCCGACGAGTCGTCGCTGCAGGCGGCCAAAACCCCCGGGAGCGACAGGGTGGCGAGCACGCCGCTCCAACGAGCGGTCTTGCCAAGAAAAGTTCGGCGGTCAACGGGGTCGGACACGGATGGTTCCTCCTGGGGGTGCGCTGGTTGCGTCCGCAGAGTTTCCGGTACCTCTGTTTCAGGCTGATGACGGGAATTCGTCAGTTCGTGAACGACTTCATGCGGCGGGAACCGTTGCCGCCCCCTCGACCCACTGCCGAAACATGCGCGACATACGACGACTCCGCCGGATTACGATTGCCCCATTCCCTACGCACACGTACGATAAGCGCCAGGGTTATCGAGCCTTCGACGGATCAGACCGCAAGAACGCGACGACGGAGCTCTCGCTTCTCGTCCTCGGGGGCCCAGGATGCATCGACTGCGTCGATCGCCAGCGCCACAAGTTCTTCGGGGCCGTAGCCGAAGCACTCCGCAACAGCGAGGTACTCACTCGCCAAATCGAGATCGGTGAGTCCGGGGTCGTCAGTGTTCAGCATGGCGAGTAAGCCGGCGCGCCGCAGCTCGGGGAACACATGGTCTTTGAGGTCGGCACAGACATCGGGATTGATCCGGACATTCGCCCGGGGACAGACCGTGAGGGGCAACCGCATGTCGACAGCACGTTTCACGAGGTCTCCATCACCGACGATCGAGATGCCGTGATCGATCCGCTCACACCCGAGAACGTCGAGCGCAGTGGCGATGGCGGATGCCGGTGAATTCTCGCCCTGATGCGCCGTCCGA
>JANPDB010000914.1:0-3161 GCA_031431255.1 Acidimicrobiia bacterium
AGCGCCATCGCGCTACTGCGCGACGGGCAACTCGACAGTGTGAGGCAGTTGCCAGCGGGACTGGGCATCGCCATGGCCACCGCCGACGAACTAGTGCTCCTGCTCAACGGTCGAAAGTCCTTCTTCCGCACGGTCCGCTCAAGCGACCCCCTCCTCCCGGCGCTGTCGCACGGCAGCTCCAACATCGATCGATTCGGTACCGTCACGCTGGCAATCGTCGCTCTACAGAGCGCGACCGGCCCGGTCGGCTTCATCGTCCTCGATCGATCCGGGGAGCATCGCTTCACCGACTCCGAGAAGCTACTCCTGGCGACGTTCGCCGACCAGGCGGTCATCGCCATCGAGAACGCGCGTCTCTTCAAGGAGTTGGAGGCACGCAACCGCGAGGTCAGCGAGGCTCTCGAGCAGCAGACGGCGTCGGCCGACGTCATGCGCGTGATCAGCATGTCGCCGGGAGACATCTTACGTACGTTGCCGGCCATCGCGGGGGCGGCCCGTCGACTGTGCGACGCCGACTACGCGTCGATCGGATTCCTCGAAGACGGAATCTGGCAAATGTGGAACGACCTGACCGGGCTGACTGCAAGGGGTAACTCCGCCACCTTCAACGCCAGCGTCCCCGGGGCCACCTACCGGCGGAACACGCCTGTCCGGGTGAGCGGCCCGATTGACGAGTGGGAGGGTGAACACCCCACCACGGCCTATCTGATGCGGTCCGGTGGACACGATGCAGTGGCACTTGTCGCCGTTCCGCTGCCCGGTCGCGACGGACCGATCGGCTTCCTTCTGTTGAGACGGGACGCCGACCGCGCCTTTGACGATCGAGACACCGCCATCCTCGAGGGCTTCGCCGACCAGGCCGTCATCGCCATCGAGAACGCCCGGCTGTTCAACGAGCTGGAGGAGCGCAACCGTGAGATGGCCGAGGCGCTGGAACGCGAGACAGCTACGGCCGAGATCATGCGGGTCATCAGCACATCGCCAGGCGACATCGAACACACACTGCCGGAAATCGGTCACGCAGCAGGTCGACTGTGCGATGCCGAGTTCGTCTCGATCAGGTTCGCCGACCGGGGCGCCAGCGCCATCTGGGACAACCTTCGCGGGATCTGGACCCCCGACACTGTCCAGCAGCGCGTCGTCACCGCGGGCGAGCAGGGTTTCGTCAGTGCGGCAATCGCCACCGGCCAGCTGGTGCGGGTGGCCGGCCCGATAGAGGAGTGGGAGGCCGACTATCCCTTCAGCGCCAGGACGGCCCGCGACGACGCTCTCACGGAGTTGGCCGCGTTGACGGTTCCACTGCTCGGTCGCGCCCGTCCGCTCGGGGCGATTCTCGTGCGACGCGGCACCGCCCGCCCCTTCGACGACCGACACGTCACGCTACTTCAGGGCTTCGCCGACCAGGCAGTGATCGCCATCGAGAACGCCCGGCTGTTCAACGAGCTGGAGGAGAGCAACCGTGAGGTGAAGGCGGCGCTGGAGCAGCAGACCGCGGTGGCTTCGGTACTGCAGACGATCAGCCGCTCGGCGTTCGACATCGATGCCGTTCTCAACGAGTTGGTCGAGCAGGCTCACAGGCTGGTCCCGGGGAACCACGTCGCGATCCGTGGGCTCAACGGCCGGGAGTACGGGAATGCGTACGTGTTTCCCGCGACCGAGATTCCGGTGTATGGAACCCCCGAGCGTGCCGTGCTCAGCCCGTTCGAGGAGCTCGTGCTCGACCGTGACCGTGTGCTTGCCATCACCGTTCGCGAGACCGACAGAGGCACGTCTGCCCTGGCCGCGTTCGGACTCGACCGCTATGGACCGCACTCTGTGGTGTGCGTGCCGATGCGCAGCAGTGCAGGGATCGTCGGATTGCTCAGCGTGAATCGGCCCGGTGAGAGCCGTTTCACCGACTCCGAGAAGCAGCTGCTGCAGACGTTCGCCGACCAGGCGGTCATAGCCATCGAGAACGCCCGCCTGTTCAAGGAGCTCGAGGAGCGCAACCGCGAGGTGAGCGAGGCTCTCGAGCAGCAGACGGCCATCGCCGAGGTGCTCGAGGTCATCAGCAGCTCACCGAACGACCTGGAGAACGTCCTCGGCCAGGTGCTCGCGATCGCGGCGCGCCTGTGCGAGAGCGACACCGGGCTCATCTGGCAGGAGGACGGCGGGAGGTACCGGGTCGGCGCGAGCCACGGTTTCACAGCCGAGGAGGTGGCATTCGCCGAAAGCATTGTGTTCCCGGTCGATTCCGACCACTCGGTGTCGCGAGTCGCCCTAGGCGAGAGTCGGCGCATGGAGCTCGACCCCGACGAGATCCCGGTCGATGCGCCGGGCCGAGCGGGCCGCGACCGTCCCAGCATCCAATTTGTCGAGGGGCTTCGGCAGCGGGCCTACCTCATGGTGCCGCTCACCCGTCCGGGCTCGTTCCGCGGCGTGTTCTCCCTCATGCGTCGCGACCGGCGTCCGTTCAATCAGCGTGATGAGGATGTCGTGCAGACCTTCGCCGACCAGGCCCTCATCGCCATCGAGAACTCGCGCCTGTTCAAGGCGCTCGAGGAGGAACGTGAGCAGCAGGCGGCGATCGCCGAGGTGCTGAAGGTCATCGGCGCCTCGCCCGGTGAGATCGAACAGACGCTGCCGGCCATCGGGCTCGCTGCACTCCATCTGACAGCGGCGGATCACGTGGCGATCGTGTTCGGCCCCCGCGAGCAGGTGATTGTCTGGGACCCCGTCCGAGGTTTACGGGAGACCGTCCGCCAGTCCGACGCAGCGGTCGCGAACTCGGTCCAGCGAGAGGCCGAAGCGACCAGGGCGGCGGTCCTCGTCCATGGACCGATCGATGCATGGGCTCATCGCTTCCCGGCCCAGGCTGACCTCTGTCGATCGGAATCGCTCAGCGAGGTGGCGATGCTGTGCGTCCCCTTGATCGGGCGGACGGTCGAGCACGGCACGATCCTGGTCAGACGCCACACGGCCCGGCCCTTCGACGACGGCGACGTCGCGTTGCTGGAGGGCTTCGCCGATCAGGCATTGATCGCCATCGAGAATGCCCGGGTGTTCACCGAGCTGGAGCGGACGAACCGCGAGGTCAGCGAGGCGCTCGAACAGCAGACGGCCATCGCCGAGGTACTCGAAGTCATCAGCAGTTCGCCGAACGATCTCGAGAATGTGTTGAG
>JANPDB010000915.1:0-1682 GCA_031431255.1 Acidimicrobiia bacterium
GACCAGCGGTACGGCGTCGTCAGATCCTGGGTGTTGCCGATGACGAGCGCCGGTGCCGACGCCTGGGGGCCGAGCGGAACCTGGGGTGTCAGGGGAGCAGGCCAGTTGATGCAGGTATAGGTGAGACGGGCGTCGCCACGAAGACCGCTGAAATGCGGCGCCACGACGGGCGTCTGGTCGTACACGATCTGGTATGCGCCGACGTCGCGGGGGAGCAGGCCGTCTCGACAGTTGACGGCGAAGTTCGTGGCGGTCGAAAAGCGGTCGAGCGGAACAAGGCGTTCGGTCGGGTCGTTCGATCGGCTGTCGGCCGCGGTCGGGTTGAAGTTCGCCGGCTGTCCGGTGGCGAGTTCTTGTAGGGCGCGTCCGAGGATCGGCCACCCGTTTCTCGGGTAGCCCACCAGGTCGGCCACCGTCGAGTCGAACACTTCCTCGCCGGCGTCACGGCCGCGTCGCGAGGCGCCGATGTACTGGTTGCGAACGGTGTCGTACTTGGCCCGGAGGTCGGCGCCGTCGTTGAAGTTGCACGGGTTGAGTCGACCCGAGGCGCATTCGTCGAGGAAGGCCGCGAGCGCAGCTTCCGTCGCTTCCACCGGATCGAGCAGTTGGTTTACCCCGAAACGGGCGGGATCGACCGCGCTGTCGAGGATCATCGATCTCACCCGTGTCGGGAAGAGGGAACGGTAGACCGCGCCGAGGTAGGTGCCATAGGACATCCCGAGAAAGGAGATCTTCTCCTCGCCGATCGCCACGCGCACCGCGTCGAGGTCGCGAGCCGCGGTCTCGGTGTCCAGGAACTGCAGCCGGTCGCGATCGGTTCGGTCGCACGAGCGGCCGAACTCGTCGTAGTACGCGGCCAGGCTCCCCGAGGTCTCCGGGGCGAGCAGCCCGGCTCCGCATCGCAGTGGAGCGCTCCGGGTCGTCCCGCGGGGATCGACCCCGATCACGTCGAACCGGGCGAGGACCTCCGGCGTGAGAAACGTCTGCGCGCTTCGTACGAGGTCGTATGTCGGACCACCGGGGCCGCCCGGATTGACGAACAGCGTCCCGATCCGCTGGCCGGGGTCGGTGGCCCGGCGACGACTCACGAACATCGACACCCGCTCGCCGGCAGGGTTCTTCGGATCGAGCGGGACCGCCACGTTCGCGCACTCGAGGCTGGTGTCGACGCACGGAGCGAACACGGCCGGAGCGGCGACCGGCACCAGCGTGGTGGTCGGAGCGGTCGTCGGCGCGACGGTCGTGGGCGGCGTCTTCGGCTTCGCTGTGGCTTTCGGCTTCGCTGTCGTCTTGGCCTTCGCCTTCGTGGTCCGCTTCTTCGTTGCGGCGTCGGCGTCGACCGAAGCCAGTCCACCCACCAACAGCACGAAGGCAACAACAGCAATTGGGACGCGGAACCGACGATTGCTCGTTCGGACGATCACGGGGCCGGCCATTCCCGCACGCTAGGTCCAGCGCGATGAAACAACCATGAGTCCACGGCGAACGCCCGATGAACTGATGCCGATAGAACTGCGCGTGTCGGCCCGACGACGTCTCGCGCGCTACCGTCCGCGGAAGTTCGGCGTGCGCTTCTCGACGAAGGCGAGCATCGCCTCGGTCGTGTCCTTCGACGAACCGATCGTCACGGTTTGGGTCCAGCCTTCGGCCTCGAGTGCCTGGTCCATCGTGAGCATGGACCC
>JANPDB010000916.1:0-15791 GCA_031431255.1 Acidimicrobiia bacterium
GGCGTGACCGGTCTGCTCGGGGCCAACGGAGCGGGGAAGACGACGTTCTTCGGCATGGTCCTCGGGTTCCACGAAGGTGACGAAGGACAGCTGCAGGTGTTCGGCCTCGACCCGATCCGCCAGGGCCCCGAGGTCCGAGCCCGCATCGGCTATTCGCCCGAGCACGACGCGCTCCCCGTCGACTCCCGTGCCCATGACTTCGTGCGACACGTTGCCGAGCTCCACGGCATTCCCAGCCGGGAAGCGATCGGACGGGCGAGCGACGCGCTCTTCGAGGTTGGTCTCGGAGAGGAGCGGTTCCGGCCCATAGGCACGATGTCGACGGGCCAGAAGCAGCGCGTCAAGCTCGCGCAGGCCATCGTCCACGACCCGTCGCTCGTTCTCCTCGACGAACCGACCAACGGCCTCGATCCGGTGCAGCGCGAGCAGATGCTTGCGCTCATCCGCCGCTGCGGAACGGTACTCGGCCTCAACGTGGTGGTCTCCTCGCATCTACTGGAGGAGGTCGAGCGCACGTGTGAGAACGTCGTGATCCTGGCGAACGGGCGGGCCACCACCGATGCGGTCATGGCCGATCTCCAGGAACAGGGGAACGAGATCTCGGTCGACCTGGCCGGCCCAGACGGCTCCGCCACATGGCTCGCTGATGTCGCCGGTGTGCTGAGCGCCAGCGGGCTCGAGGTCGTCGGGGCTTCGGGGTCCGTCGTCCGGATCGGCTATCTCGACGACACGACGTTCGATCGGCTGCGTGACGCCCTCGTGCTCGCCGACGTGCCCGTTCGCTCGCTTTCCCGATCACGCCGCACGCTAGCCGACGCGTTCCTGGAGGCGAGCGCCGACCTCGCACCAGGGCTACAGGGGACGCCCCGATGACGACGGGCGCTTCGGGTGACGCCCGCATCCACGATCGCGGCTACCGCCACTTCGACGGCGAGAGAACCGGTCCGTCAGGTGCGATCGGCACCACGGTGCGCTACACCTTCGGTCGGATACTCGGGCTTCGTCGCGGGGCCCGGGCCAAGGCCCTCCCGTTCATCGTCGTCGGCATCGCCTACCTCCCGGCAATCGTGTTCATCGGCATCGGCGTGATCGTGCCGAAGCAGATCTCGGTGGCGAGCATTCCGCAGGTCTGGGAGTACTACGGGTTCGTCATTTCGGCCATCCTCCTGTTCATCGCGTTCGCTGCGCCCGAGGCGCTGTGCCCCGACCGCCGGTTCCGCGTCATGGGGGTCTACCTGTCCTCGCCACTCACGCGCACGACCTACCTCATTGCGAAGTTCATCGCGGTCGCCGGCGCGTTGTGCTTCGTCACGCTGTTCCCGCCCCTGCTCATGGTCGTCGGGAGATCGCTGCAGGGCCAGGGACCGTCATCGGGCGAGCTCGGGGTCACGATCGTGAGGATCGCCGGATGCGGCCTCATGCTCGCCACCTTCTTCGCCCTCCTCGCTCTCGCCGCCTCGTCCCTGACGGATCGAAAGGGCTTCGCGTCATCGGCCATCGTGCTCGTGTTCGTCGTCGGTGGCGCCGTTTCCTCGGCGTTGTTCCATTCGACCGACAACCACAACGCGATTCTGCTGAACGTCTTCACCGTGCCGTTCGAGTTCCTCCGACGGGTGTTCGGCAATGCCGGCGATCACCCTTCCGTCCCAACCGTGCTCCTCGGTCTCGTACTCCTCGGTTGGGCGTCGTTGTTCGGCGGGGTCGTGCTCTGGCGCTATCGCAGCCTGGAGGTAACGCGTTGAGCGCGCTTGAACCAGTCGCTACGGAGATCGCCCCGACGATCACGTTCGACAACGTCTCCAAGTGGTTCGGTGCGGTCGTCGCCGTATCCGACGTCAGCTTCTCCGTCTGGCCCGGCGTCACCGCCCTGCTCGGACCGAACGGCGCCGGGAAGTCGACCGTCATGAGGTTGCTCTGTGGACTTACGACACCGTCCAAGGGATCGATCACCGTTCTAGGACACCCGCCCCGCGGCGAACCGGAGCTGTACCGCCACATCGGACTCGTTCCTCAGCAGGACAGTGTCTTCGAGCCGATCACCGCCCGCGACTTCGTCCGGACCATGGCTTCCCTCAGCGGGCTGCCTGCGGCAGACGCTTCCGCGGCCGGAGCGCTCACCGAGGTCGAGCTCGACCCGGCCGACACCCGTCCGCTGCGGATGTATTCCAAGGGAATGCGCCAGCGGGTGAAGATCGCCGCGGCGATCGTGCACAACCCGAAGCTGGTCGTGCTGGACGAGCCGCTCAACGGACTTGACCCGAGACAGCGCCTTCGCATGATCGAGTTGTTCTCGGCGCTCGGAGCACAGGGGCGGACGGTCGTGATCACCAGCCACATTCTCGAGGAGGTCGAGCGCTTCGGCTCGCGGGTGATCGTGATCGCCGAGGGCCGTCTCGCCGCCGAAGGCGACTTCCACACCATACGCGCGCTCATGGACGATCGTCCCCACCAGGTCCGGATCCTCGCCAAACCGGCTCGGGCGCTGGCCGGCGCTCTTCTGGCCACAGGCGGAGTGGTCGGTGCGCGCGTCGACGACAGCGGACTTGTCGTCGACGTGACCGACGTGACGGCGTTCCGACGTGCCGTGCTCGCCGTCGCCCAGTCCGTGAACGCTCGGGTCGAGGCGATCGAACCGCTCGACGAGGACCTCGAATCGGTGTTCCGTTACCTCGTCAGCCGCAGGTGGTGACAGCGATGCCCGGTGAGATCGCGACGCTGGTGCGCATGCAGCGGCGGTTGCTGCTCACCCGTGGACGGGTGTGGTCGCTCGGCGTGCTCGGCGCTGTCGTCGCGCTTCTCGCGGCGATCACTGCCGGCGCCGACGATCCGCCGACTGCAGCGTTCCAACTCATCCGCAGCGTCGGGCTCGCCGGGCTTGTGCCGATCGTCAGTCTGGTGTTCGGATCGGCCGCGCTCGGCGACCCGAACGAGGATGGCACGCTTGTCCACTTATGGCTTCGGCCGATCTCGCGGTGGAGCCTGGTGCTGAGCTCGTGGATCACCGCATCTCTCACCGGTTTCGTGTTCGCCACCCTCCCCCTTGTCGTCGCCAGCGCCCTCACGAGGGTCGGATCGTCGTTCGTCGTCGGCACCGCTTTGAGCTCCGCTCTCGGGGTGCTGGCCTACTCGGCGCTCTTCGTCGCGCTCGGTCTGCGAACCACGCGCTCGCTGGCCTGGGGCCTCGGCTACATCCTCTTGTGGGAGGGCTCGATCGGACAGGCGGGCACCGGCCTGTCACGCGTCGCCGTCAGGACCTATACGTCATCACTGCTCCGCGTGTTCTCGGAGGATGCCGATGTCAGGATCAGGTTCGCCACCTCGTCCCTCGGCGCCGTTATCGGAGCGGCAGTCGCCTGCGCCCTAGGCCTTGCGCTCGGTCGCCGTCTGCTCTCTCGCATCGATACCGCCTGACTCAGCAGCGTCAGTAAGGCGGCCACGGAGCCAACCGCTCACCGCTTCGTCGAGTGCGTCCAGACCTTTGTAGGTACGCATATCGTCGTGGACTCGTTCGAGGGCACCGAGCAAAGATGGTTGGAGTGACGGCTGGAGCTCGTCGAGGCGACACTGGAAGACGCGGATCGTGAAGAGCACCGCGCCCGTTCGGGTCAGTCGACGCAGCGTCTGGCGTTCGGTGCGGACCCACACCCGCTCGGACACGTTCGCAAGGCTCAAGGTCGGGTCATCGGCCAGGGAATGGCGGCCACTCGGCTGATGGAGCTCGCCTGCGTCGAGCAGCGACCAGTTCGCCCGCGTGACCACCCGACTGTCGAGAGCATCGAAGACCCGGTCCGTGGACCGGCCGATTTGTGACTCATAGCCCGGGACCGGCTCATGGATCGCCCGCATCGGTCGTCCGATCTTGTCCGCGAGAAGCCAGCGAGTCGGAAAACACACCACGGCGGCGCCAAGGACATACCCGCCATCCGTGTCCGCCGTTGGCGGCATCATGAGCACGAGGTCCTCCGCGACCAAACGGGCCACCGCCTCGAGTGCCGCGATTCCTTCACCGAGAGGTAGGGGCGACTCGCCGATTGCAGCTGCGATCAACTCGGCCGCCTCCATGCACGCCGACTCCACGGCCACATCTGCCATCGAGGCCACGCATGCGTCGTGGGCGACCGACAGGAGCCGCTGCTTCTCTGCCAGTTGGGCCCCGAGGTCGCGGTCACGCACGAGCCAACCATCCGGTCCGACCGGACGCAGGCCGATCGACCAGCGGTCCGGTCGCACCGAGCTGAACGGGTCATACGGAAGCACGAAGCGAACCGTAGCGAACCGGTGCCGCCGGTCCCACCAGTTCGAGCCACAACGCTCGCGCCAGGTGTTCACCGGATTGTGTGGCGAGTTGGCGCCGAGTTGTCGCTTTCAGCGCGTCGTCAAACGGCCAACGTGGCGCCAAGTCGCCAAGAGTCGCAACATCGGTTGTCATCCGGCGGTTGCGGCGCACCGGCGCGACTTCGATGGTCTCACCTCGAAGGGTGAGCGAGTGTCGTCAGATGACCGTCCTCCGAACATCGCGCGCCGACCACGGCATCGCTTCTCGAACGCTCCAACGCGAAGCCGCTCAGCAACGGCTGATTCGGATCAGCAGGGGCATCTACGTCCGGCATGAATCCGACGACCCTGAACAACAGTGGCTCGATCGCCTCGACGCGCACATCCAGCGCGGCGGACCGGACGCGGCAATCAGTCATCGAGCGGCCGCGCGACTTCACGGCCTCGAAGGGTTCGCCGAGGGGCCACGATTCGAAGACGTCACCGTGCCCATCGACTCTGCGTGGCGGAGCTCGCCCGCTCTTCGGTCCCGCACGCTCACCACGGCGGACGTGTCTCCTTTCAACACGCTGCGCGTGACCACGGTCGCCAGAACCCTGGCTGACCTCGGGCGATTCGTCACCGCCGATGAACTCGAGTTTGCCTTGGAGCACGCGCTCCGCGGTCCAGATCGTCGGCGACCCGACGTATGGCATCGCGAACTGCTTGCTGACCTGAACGAACGAGCGGAACATCGCAATGCACGCGGCACGACCGTCTTGCGAGCCGTGCTCTTCCGTCGCGGGCAGAGCCGGCCGACAGGCAGCTGGGCCGAAACGTTGCTCGTTCAACAGCTTCGTCGACACGGCATTGACCTCACGCGACAACCGACGATCGTGGTGCAGACTCGCCGCGGCCGCCGGATTGCGATCTACTTTCCCGATCTCGGCGACCTCCTTCGGGGCTTTCTCGTCGAGGTTGACGGTGGAATTGCACATGGTTCCGACCGACAGATCGATCGCGACGATCGACGTCAGAACGAATTGCTCCGCGGCTTCCTCGTGTACCGAGTCCACGTCCGTCGTCTGCTCTCCGAGCCCGCACGGGTGGCAGCCGAGATCGCCGAGCTCCACCGTCAACTCCCGGTCCGCCCGTCGCCGTTCTCCGGCGACGGAGATGTGCTCGTTGAACGAACGCCGGAGGGCGCCGTGCTCAGCCGCTAGACGGAGGTTGTGCGGCTGGTTGGCGCCGAGTTGTCACGTTTGCGACACTGCAAAGTCGACAACTTGGCGCCAACTCGCCACACAATTCGTGCGAAGCCCTATGCCCCACAGGCCTCGAGAGCGCGGCGGGTCAGCACACGAGCCAGGTGCTGGCGGTACTCGACGGAGGCGTTGAGATCGGACGGCGGCTCGGTGCCGTCGGCTGCTGACGCCGCAGCATCGGCGGCAGAAGCGCCGCTGTTCACGGCTGCCTCGACCGAGCCGGCCTTCACTGGTGACGAACCCATGTTGACCAGTCCGACGCCGCAGGCACCGTTCAGCTTCCAGGCGGCAACACCGACGATCGCCCAGTCCTGGGCGCGACGGTTGAACTTCTGATAGTTCGCCTTGGCTCCGGTGATCTTCGGAACGCGGATCTCCGTGAGCAGCTCATCGGCGGCCAGCGCGGTGGTGAGGAACCCCTGGAAGAAGTCCGCGGCGGCGATCGTGCGCTCACCCTTGGGTCCTCTCGCCACCAGCGTCGCGTTCAGAGCCAGCATCGCTCCCGGAAGATCGGAGGCCGGATCGGCGTGGGCGATCGACCCGCCGATGGTGCCGCGGTGGCGAACCTGCGGATCGCCGACCTCGCGGGCCACGAGGGGGAGGAGGGCCACGTGCTCGGCAAGCACCGTGGATGTCTCAACGGCGCGGTGACGGGTCATCGCGCCAATCGCGATGTGGTCGCCCGCATCGCGGATGAACGACAGGTCCTTGACGCGGCCGACGTCGACAAGAACCGACGGCGACGCAAGACGCAGCTTCAGGAGCGGGACGAGCGAGTGCCCGCCGGCGAGGATCTTGGCGTCCTCGCCGTGCTCGACGAGAGCGGCGACGGCAGCATCGGCCGAGTCGACTCGGACGTAGTCAAAAGCGGCGGGGATCATCGGGCACTCCTGGGTAGCGGTTCGGTGGTGAGACGGGTGACAGAGCAGCGGTTCAGTGGCAACCGCGGAGCGTAGGGGTTTGCAAACGGTGGATGGCGAGGGTCGCTATCGCCATCTCGGTGATGCGGGCGAGTCGACTGGACCGACTCAGGCGTTCGATGACTCGGCGACGGCCAGGACGGCCTTGACGATGTTGTGATAGCCGGTGCAGCGGCACAGGTTGCCTTCGAGCCCGATCCGCACGTCGTGCTCGGTCGGGTTCGGGTTCTCGTCAAGGAGCGAGATGGCAGCCATGACCATCCCGGGTGTGCAGTAGCCGCACTGCAACCCGTGGTTCTCGCGAAACGACTCCTGCATCGGATGCATGACACCGTCCTTCGCCAAACCTTCGATCGTTCCGATGACGCCGCCATCGGCCTGCACGGCGAGGATCGTGCACGACTTGACCGCCTCACCGTCGAGGTGAATCGTGCATGCACCGCACGACGAGGTGTCGCAGCCGACGTTGGTTCCGGTGAGTTCGCAGTTCTCCCGGATGTAGTGGACGAGCAGCGTCCGAGGCTCGACGTCGTGGCTCTGAAGTTGACCGTTGACGGTGATGGAAACGTTCACGTTGGGAACCCCTGGTGCTAGATGACGAAGACGACGTTTGTTCTAGCACCGGTGGCGGGACCGGTGCCCACCGTCACATGAATTCCGAGGGGCGTCAGCGCACGTTTCTTGCGATCAATCGGCTCAAACGAGGTTGACGAAGCGCACGAAGTCCCGCAGTGTCTGCCAGAACGACGAATCGTGTTGCTCGAGAGGCAGGTTCGGTACCCGATCGAGCGTCGCCCCCGAAGAGGTCGTCAAACTCCGGCCGCCTTCGCCGAGGCCGGGGATCACCAACAGTTTCTGTCCTGGCGGGACCATTGCGTATTGCTCCCGGGCGATTCGTTTGATCTCGTCGTCGGTCCGCAGCAGGCGGATCCGCTCGCGTAGGTCCCGGTTCTTCTCGGTGAGCAGGGTGAGCCTGGCCGAAGAGCTGCTCATCTCGCTTCGCTGGGTCGCCGCCGCTCGAACCGGAAGAACACCGAGGATGACCAGGAGCACGACGAGTGCGGGAAGGACGAGAACGCCTACAAGGATGCGGGCGACCCGAGGAGAAAGCAGAGAGGACATACAACTCCTCGTTTCAGGCGCTGCGCATCGCGCCGCGAGGAGCCAACGCGTCACGTCCCCAGAATCGGGCGGCCTCGCCGAGTTGTTCCTCGATGCGGAGCAACTGGTTGTACTTGGCCACCCGATCGGATCGGGCGGGGGCGCCGGTCTTGATCTGCCCGCAGTTCGTCGCAACCGCGAGGTCGGCGATCGTCGAGTCTTCGGTCTCTCCCGACCGGTGCGACATCACTGCCGAATAGGCGTTGCGGGTCGCCAACGACACCGCATCGAGTGTCTCGGTGAGCGAACCGATCTGATTGACCTTCACGAGGATCGAGTTTGCGACCTTGCGGTCGATGCCCATCTGGAGGCGCTCGGAATTCGTCACGAAGAGATCGTCGCCGACAAGTTGGATACGTCCCGAGAGGGCCCGGGAGAGCGCAGCCCAGCCGTCCCAGTCGTCTTCGGCCATGCCATCTTCGATCGACACGATCGGGTATTTTCCCGCGAGTTCGGCCCAGTAGCCGACCATCTCGTCGGAGGTGAGCGAACGTCCTTCACCGGCGAGATGGTACTTTCCGTCCCGGAACAGCTCGCTCATGGCCGGATCAAGGGCGATGGAGATCTGTTCGCCGGGGACGAAACCGGCCTTCTCGATCGCCTCCATCAAGATCTTGATGGCGTCTTCATTGCTGGCAAGGTTCGGGGCAAAGCCTCCTTCGTCACCGACGGCGGTGGAGAGACCTCGGTCATGAAGCAGTTTCTTGAGCGTGTGGTACGTCTCCACACCCCATCGCAGCGCCTCCGAGAAGCTCGCCGCGCCGACGGGCATCACCATGAATTCCTGCATGTCGATGGTGTTGTCGGCGTGGACACCACCGTTGACGACGTTGAGCATTGGCACCGGCAGCACGTGGGCGTTCGGCCCGCCGATCGCCCGGTAGAGAGGAAGGTCGATCTCGTCGGCCGCTGCCTTGGCGACGGCAAGCGAAGTTCCGAGGATGGCGTTGGCGCCGAGCCTGGCCTTGTTGTGGGTGCCATCGAGTTCGATCATCGCGGCGTCGATGATGCGCTGGTCGAGTCCGTCGTGGCCGATCAGGAGATCCGCGATCTCACCGTTGACCGCAGCAGTGGCCTTGAGCACGCCCTTGCCCAGATACGCGCTCCCGCCGTCGCGAAGCTCGACGGCCTCGTGCTCCCCGGTGGATGCACCCGACGGCACGATGGCGCGTCCTCGCGCCCCGGATTCGAGGACGACCTCGACTTCAACGGTCGGGTTTCCCCGGCTGTCGAGAACTTGACGGCCGACAACGGTTTCGATCCTGCTCATGGAGATGACCCTCGGGGAAGAGAACGAAAAAGGGCGGGTGTAGCTCACGGCCGGCAGGCATACGAACGACAACCCCGGCCAAGGTGGGAACACCGTAGGTGTTCGAGCGTAATCGAGCGCGGATAGGACCAATCGACCGAACACACACCACGAGATGGATCGAATTCTCGGGAATTTGATCGAACGTTCATTCGCTCAAGTCCCCTCATGCTCGAACGTGTATTCGAGGAATGCGATCGTTAGCGAGCGATTCAGCGCTCAGGAAGGAATGTGGGCCGCTCGGCCCGCTCTCTCGCCTTGATCTCCTGCCAGTTCCGGTGGACGTCCTCAGGTGTCTCCGCCCGCCACTCGTCCGGCGACGCCCCGGCCGGCGTGAAGACGTGAGGATGGCGTCGGACCAGCTTGGTCGCAAGTCCGTCGAACACGTCGGCCAGCGTGAACCACCCTCGCTCCGCGGCGAGACAGGCGTGGAACACCACCTGGAAGGCGACGTCGCCAAGTTCATCGGCCAGATGATCAATCGCCGAGTCCGTGGCGTCGTTGAGTTCGCCGTTCCCGCTCGCGAGCAATGACTGCACGGCTTCGACGAGCTCGGCGGCCTCTTCGGTCGCGTACGGCGCGAGCGACACGTGCGTCTGCCGGCGATCCCACGGGCACTGCTCCCGGAGCGAGCGCATGACCCCCTCGAGGGACACGATCGACGACGCCAGCGGGGTGCGAAGCCGCGGGATCCACAACGACGTGAGGTGATCGGCCGGGGTGCGGTCGAGATCCTCCCAGTTGATGACTCGGATCGACTCGTCGGGAAGGCCGAGACGCTCCAGGACGGTCACCGTCCCCGGCGCATCGGCGTCGAACGAAAGCTTGATCGACGAAAGGATTTCGGTGGAGTGGCACTGGGTCACGAGGAAGGGGCCGTGATCACCAGCGACATCTACCGCGAAACGATGACCATCGACGATTCGGGGACGCTCCGTCAGCGGATCCACGCCGAGCCGCACCCAGGTCAGGTCGATGAACGAGAGCGCCGGCAGGACGTCGAGGTCGATTCGATCATCGAGCCGAAGCAACTCCACGGTGCGCTCGGCCACCGCCGGCGATCCGGGGACCGCATAGAGCACCTGACCGTGCTCGATCGCCTCAGTAACGAGTCGCTCGACGATGCCGCCATAGACGTCGTCGAACGACGCTGCCTGCTCATAGACGTCGTCAAACGACGCTGCGCCCTCGACCGCCGAGGCGGAAGGATGCCGGCTCGTGCGGAGGTAGCGATGGCGGTGCGACGCAATGGCCGAGACCGTCGCCGTGGTGAGCAGCTCAGGTCCAGCCGGGCCGAGCCCGACGACGGTTATTCGCGGACGCGACACCTCCGCGGCGCTTATCCCTGGGCCGGCGCCACGTTGGCGGCTCCACCGCTCGGGGCTGTCGGCGTGACGAGCACCGCTGGGCGTCCCTGCTGGTCGGTTCCGGCCACGCCGAACAGGGGATCGACCGAGAGGTCCTTCGCATAGACGGCGACCTCGCTCTCGACGTCTTCCCGGGCCTTGGCGAGGATGTCGTCGCCGATCGCGCCCTTCACCTGAGCGAACGGGGCGATCTTTCGACTCTTGACCTCGATCAGGTGGTAGCCGAACTGGGTCTGGACCGGCTTGCTGAGTTCGCCGATCTTCAAGGTACCGACTGCTTTGGCGAACTCCGGGACGAACTGCTTCGGATCCCCGCACCCGAGGTCGCCGCCTTGGCTGCCCGACCCGGTGTCGGTGGATTCGAGCTTGGCCAGCTCGGCGAAGTCGGCGCCGGCGACGATCTTGGCCCTGACCGCGTCCACCGGGGCTTTGTCGGCGATCAGGATGTGGCGCGTGCACGCCTCCAGAACGAATCGTCCGGAGTTGGCCTTGTAGAACTCCTCGGGAGTGCCGAGCGTCTTGGCCCTTTTCTCCGCCAGGAGCACGGGCAGACCCACGAGGCGGAGCTCGCGATCCTGGAGCTTCTTGGAGAGCGCGGCGAAGGCCTGCGGACCTCCCATGGCCTCCTCGGCCCGCTTGCGCAGTTCGGCCGTGATCGTCACCGTCTTCGCTCCGGATGCGGCAAAGGCCGTGTCGAGCGCGATCGAGCCCACGCGCCGATTCAACACGGCGACAGTGAAGTCCGGGGTGAATGCGTCGCCCTTGCGCAACTGCTCCCGGAGCCGGGCCTTGTCGTCGGCGGTCGGGGCGCTGGCCAGAAGGGCCTTTTCATAACCCTTGAGGTCGGCTTCGATGTCGTCACGGCTCACCCGGGTATCGCCGACCCGGAGGGCGGACGGGTTCACGGTGGAACATCCGGCGGTGATCACCCCGACCAGACCGCAGGCGAGGGCGGTGAAGGAGAGACGTGGGCGACGGAAACGTTGCGACATAAGTCGGCCAGCCTACCGGCGCACCGACAGCGTTCCGGGTCGCCGCGCCCTCAAGAACCCGTCCCCGCCCGCCGATGTGTATCGACAGGCCGCCCCATGACCACGCCCACTCCCGACCGAACCCGCGCCAAGTCGCTCTCGCCGACCGACCGCGTACGCGCCGAATGCCTGAGCCTGGCCCGTCCGGCGCTCCGCCGCAGCGCGCTCGCCGTTGCGGCACTCGCGTTGGCCGCCGGCGCGGCCACGTACGGCACGGTCTCGGCGCGGCTGCTCGGGCTGTGGCTGGCGATCGCGGCGTGCGGAACGGTGATCGTGCTGTTCGTCGCGGGATGGCGGGACAGTCTCGACACCCCTGAAGCTGTCACCACGCATCACCGCGAAATCGTGTCGGCTGCCACGATCGCCGGGTTCGCATTCGGTTCCGGAGCTTGGCTGCTGTTCGATGCGACGAGCACCCAGGCCACGACCAGCGTCAGCCTGGCGATCATCGCCATGGCCGCCGCCGTTGCTATCGGGCTCCAACTCGTTCCCGCAGCGTCGATCGCTGTCCTCGCCTCGGCCGTGGTGCCCGTGGCCGCGCGGTACCTCGAGATGCGAACCCGGATGTCGATCGGCGCAGCCGGCGTGATCTCGGTTTCCGCCGGTGCGCTCGTCCTGTTGATGCGGGAGGCGGCAGAGAACCAGGTGAAGCTCGTGCGCAACCGGCTGGAGAACGAGATGCTCGGCCGCCGGTTGCAGCGGGCCGTCGAGGTCGGCCGCGCCGCCGACGAGGAGCTCGGGCGACTGCAGAGCACGATCGAGGAGACCCAGCATCGCGATCAGATCACGGGCGCGTACAACCGGCGCCAACTCACGCAGCGGCTCGCCGACTCGTGGACTCAGGCGAAGAACGGCTTCGACCCGTTCTCTCTCGCCCTCATCGAGATCGACCGCTACGACGCCATCGTCGAGAGCCACGGGCCGAAGGTCGGCGACGAGCTTCTCCGCCAGGTCGCCCGGATCATCAGCACGAACCTCAGGACTGACGATGTACTTGCCCGCCTCTCCGGCTCGCAGTTCGCCGTCGTGCTTCAGAACACGATGATCGAGGGTTCGCTCATCGCGCTCGAGCGCATCCGTCGCGGCCTGTCGAGTACGCCGATCGACGCCGGCGAACCGCTCATCGTGAAGGCCTCGATCGGTGTCGTCACCTTCGACCCACAGTCGCTCCCCCGCGAGATGCTTCTCCGTGTGGACGAGGCGCTGACCGCGGCGCGGCGCAATGGCGGCAACCGGATCACCGTGAACGAAACCGAGCTGCGCGACATCACCGCGATGGTCTGAGCCGCCCGCTGAGCCAGACGGTCTTCCTGACTGAGCATCAGCCCTTCGGATAGAGCTCGCCAAGGAAGGTGAGGAGGAACTCAAGTGCGTCGATGCCGGGGCGCAGGGGCAGGATGAGCTGGCCTTCGCGCTGTTTATAGACCGCTGTCCGCGACAGCCGCTGGAGTCGGATCTCCTGACTCGTTTTCAACTCCACCGGTGAGAGCCGCGCCGCCATCGAACCCATCATCAGACTGGCTCCCATCCCGACGGCCTTCGTCACCGTGACCTCGCGCAGCCCGATACGAACGCACTCCGCCCGCAGCCTCGCGACATCGAGGAGAGCGGCGGCGCGTTCGGGCACCGGACCGTAGCGGTCGAGCCACTCGGCGGCGACGTCGTCGACATCGGCCTGACTCGTCACTTCCGCCAGACGTCGATACGCATCGAGACGTAGCGGCTCCTTGCCGATGTAGTCGTGGGGGATGTTGGCATCGACCGGGATCTCCATCTTGATCTCGGCCGGCTCCTTCTTCGTCTCGCCTTTGAGCTCGCCGACGGCCTCGATGACCATCTGGCTGTAGAGGTCGTAGCCAACCGCGGCGATGTGTCCGCTCTGGTTGCCGCCGAGGAGGTTGCCCGCACCGCGGATTTCGAGGTCGCGCATGGCGATCTTGAATCCAGAGCCGAGCTCGGTGTGCTCGCCGATCGTCTTCAGACGCTCGTACGCCTCCTCCGACAGCGAGACGTCCGGGGGATAA
Organism: Acidimicrobiia bacterium; assembly: GCA_031431255.1. Taxonomy (GTDB): domain Bacteria; phylum Actinomycetota; class Acidimicrobiia; order Acidimicrobiales; family JANYDT01; genus JANLQX01. The sequence goes on from JANPDB010000916.1 coordinate 13,332, forward strand.
AATAAGTACGCATACGCTCGCTGGCCGGAACGCCCTACCCGGCCGCGGAGTTGATGAAGCTGCCCCAGGCCCATCCGGTCGGCGCGATCGACGACGAGCGTGTTCACCGTCGGCATGTCGATACCGGTCTCGATGATCGTGGTGCAGACGAGCACGTCGTAGCGGCCTTCGGCGAAGTCGTAGACGACCTGTTCGAGCGAGCCCTCGTCCATCTGGCCGTGGGCAATGGCCACCCGCACCTCCGGGACGAGGTCACGGATCTGATTGGCCTTGCGCTCGATGTCGACGACCCGGTTGTGGACGTAGAACACCTGACCTTCACGCAGCATTTCGCGACGAATGGCTTCGGCGATGGCCCGGTCGTCGTACTCACCGACGTAGGTGAGGATCGGTTGCCGATCGGCGGGCGGCGTGTTGAGCAGCGTCAGGTCACGAATACCGGAAAGTGCCATCTCGAGCGTGCGCGGAATCGGCGTGGCCGTGAGCGTCAGGACGTCGACGTTCTCCTTCAGGTGCTTGATGGCCTCTTTGTGCGTCACGCCGAAGCGCTGTTCCTCGTCGACCACGAGAAGCCCGAGGTTTGGGAAACTGATGTCGGCTGACAGCAACCTATGTGTACCGATGATGACGTCGACGGTGCCGTTTCTGACCCCTTCGATGACCTTCTTCGCCTGGGCGTTGGTGAGGAAACGGGAGAGCACCTCGACGCGGATCGGATAGTTCGCGAACCGTTCGGAGAAGGTTTGGAAGTGCTGTTGGGCGAGAAGGGTCGTCGGGGCGAGGATCGCCGCCTGCTTGCCGTCCTGTACCGCTTTGAAGATGGCCCGGATCGCCACTTCGGTCTTCCCGAAACCGACATCGCCACAGACCAGACGGTCCATCGGCGACGACGACTCCATGTCCGCCTTCACGTCTTCGATGGCCTTGAGCTGATCCACGGTCTCCATGAACGGGAATGCCTCTTCCATCTCACGCTGCCACGGCGTGTCCTCGGCGAAGGCGTGGCCGGGGGCCGAGATGCGCTTCTGGTACAGCACGACCAGTTCCTGGGCGATCTCGGTGACGGCCGCTCGGACGCGGGCTTTCGCGGCGGCGAAGTCCTTGCCTCCGAGACGATGAAGCGTCGGCGGTTCGCCGGTGTAGGCCCGCACGGCATCGATCTGATCCGATGGGACGTAGAGCTTGTCGTCGCCCTTGAACTCGATCAGGAGATAATCGCGTTCGACGCCACCGATGAGACGCTTCACCATCCCGGCGAAGCGTCCGACGCCATGCATGTAGTGGACGACGAAGCTCCCCGGCGTGAGGTCGTCGAAGAATGCCTGCAACTCCCGCCGCTTGCGGGGCTTGGCCTTGCGATGGGCGCGCCGACGGCCGGTCAGGTCCGCCTCGGCGAGCACCGCCACCTTCACCGAAGGGGCGATGAAGCCTCGCTCGATCGGCGCCACGACGACCTGCACTCCCACCGTCGACATCGTCTGCGCGCGTACATCAGGGACCTCGCCGGTGGGAACGCGCGTACAGCGGAACCCCTCGTCGGAAAGGACCGTGACAAGGCGATCGGCCGACCCGTCGCCGTCGGCCGCCACGAAGACCCGGTAGCCGTCGGTCGACAGCTTGCGCAGTTGCGTAACGAGCGCACCCGGATCGCCGGCCGTGGTCGCCCAACCCATCGCCGGGATCACCGTGGTTTCGGGACCCTCGGCACCGGGTGCGACCGTCCACACCGGTGCCGCGCAACGGGCCAGAAGACGGTCAAACGGGAGATGGAGCATCGGGAACGCACCGTCTTCGGCCAAGCGGGTGCTCGTGGCATCGGCGTTCCAGGTGCGCGACAGCGACTCGATCAGCGACGACTCCTCGGCGTGGAGGTCCTCGACCCGGTCCCGCATGCGTCGTGGCTCGAGCAGCACCACCATCGCCTTCGGCCCGACGAGGTCGAGCAGGAGGTGATCGTCGTCGCTCAGCCAGGGGAGCCATGACTCCATCCCTTCGAAGACCGTGCCCTGGCTGATCCGTTCCCACTGGGATGCTCCCCACGGCTCGCTCTGCAGGAGGGAAAGGGCCCGGGCCCGCACCTCTTCGGTGGGCCGGAGTTCCCGACATCCGAAGAGCTGCACCATCTCTACGGGATCGGTCGCCCGCTGGTCATGGACGCTGAACTCGGTGAGCCGGTCGACCTCGTCGCCCCAGAGGTCGATACGCACAGGCACGTCACTCGTCGATCCGAACACGTCGACGATCGAGCCCCGGATCGCCACCTCGCCCCGGTGCTCGACCTGATACTCGCGGCGGTAGCCGAGATCGACAAGACGTGCCACAAGCTCTTGCGGGTCACACTGATCGCCCGGCCGGATCACGACCGGCGCAGTGTCCTCCACGTGCGGACCCAGGCGTTGCAGCAGTGCCTTCACGGGGGCGACGATGACCGCCGGAGCCTCATCGGAACCGCCCGTCAGG
>JANPDB010000917.1:0-3815 GCA_031431255.1 Acidimicrobiia bacterium
CCATCCCGGAAGTGACGCGATCGGCACGTAGGCGCTCGAGGCGAACATCAGCGGGAACGTCACGAGCATGCCGGCGATCTGGGTTGTCTCGGGCTTCTTGACGAGTACTCCGATCCAGATGAAGAGCCAGTTCATGGCGAAACTCAGCGGCACGGCGACGAACAGCGTTGCCACCGATTCGGGCAACGTGCCGTGAAAGCGGAATCCGAAGGCCGTGAGACCGAGCAGCAACATGATGAAGCTCTGCGTCATACCGCGGACGACGTCGCTGAAGTTCCGGGCGAGGAGCACGGTCCATGCGTGGATCGGCATCGACCGGAAGCGGTCGATCATCCCGGTGTCGAGGTCGGTGGCGATCGCGGTGCTCGAACTGGTGGCGCTCTGCGTCAGCGTGGTGCAGAGCACTGCGGGTAGGAGGTAGTCGATGTACGACACCCCCGAAGGGAAGTTCGGTGTCTGGGCGATGGACCGGAACACCTGGCCGAACAGGATGAGCATGATGATCGGCATGGCGAGGGAGAAGAACATGAGCGTCGGTTCCCGCGTGAGCTTGCGCATGTTGCGCCCGGTGAGCTGCAGCACCTCGATGATCACGGACGGATGCAGCTTCTCGGCTCCTCGCGCGGTGGTGGCCTTGCGCCGGGCGGCGGCAGGCACGGTCATGAGGGTTCTTTCGTCGGGGCTGTCGGATGGCCGGTGAGGGCGAGGAACACGTCGTCGAGCGTGGGCTCGCGGAGTTCGAGGCCGCTGAAGGACAGCGATTCGGCGTCGAGCAGACGGACCACATCGGCGAGGCACTCGGCGTCGGGGACCGGAACGCGGAGGCCGGGATCATCGGGCATCCCGGCAATGGCGCTCGTGGCGACCCGCCCGAGCACCTGCACGGCGCGGGCTCGCTGGCTGACATCGCGCAGTGTCAGTTCGACCACGATGCCTCCGACCTGTCGCCGAAGGTCCTCTGGCGGGCCCTCGGCGACCACGCGGCCCTCATCCAGGATCACGACACGCTCGGCGAGTCGGTCGGCCTCTTCCAGGTACTGGGTGCACAGCAGGACGGTCGTTCCCTCGGCGACGAGGCCCTCGATCACGTCCCACATGGCGAAGCGGCTGCGCGGGTCGAGCCCCGTGGTCGGCTCGTCGAGGAAGACGATGTCGGGATGGCTGGTGAGGCTCAATGCGAGATCGAGTCGTCGGCGCATGCCACCCGAATAGGTGGAGAGGTGCCGATCGGCGGCGTCGAGCAGACCGAACGAGTCGAGAAGCTCATCGGCTCGACTACTTGCGGCGCGGGCCGACATGCCGGCAAGGCGTCCCATCATCTTGATGTTCTCGCGGCCCGTGAGGAACTCGTCGACCGCGGCGAACTGACCGGTCAGACCGATCGACCGGCGAACGTCCGCCTTCTGGGTGCGGATGTCGAACCCGCCGACGAGCGCTTGGCCCGACGTGGGACGCAGCAGCGTCGACAGCATGCGAATCAGCGTTGTCTTGCCGGAGCCATTGGGCCCGAGCAGACCGACCACGGAACCACGTTCGATCCGGAGGTCCACGTCGATCACGGCCTTCACGGTTCCGAACGACCGGCTCAGCCCAGACGTGACCACCGCCAGATCATCGTCGGGCCGCAAGACGCCGACTCCGCTAGAACTTGCTACCGTCACGCTGCCCGGACCACCGCGTCGTTCATCCACCGCGGCCTTCCTTGAACTCCGGCATCTTGCGGAGCGCGGTGAGTAGCGTGGAGGTCTCCGTCTTGGAGAGCTTGGCCTGGGGGTGGCGTCCGAAGCGGGTGAAGTACGGCGGAGGCATCGAACGTTCGGAGATGACTTCGATCACGTTGTCGGCGCCCTCGCCACCTGCTTTGAAGTTCGAGAAGTTCACCGCCTCGCGACCATCCTTCACGTGTTCGGCGACGAGCCATGAGAAGGGCGCGATGTTCGAGTAACGCGGATAGGAGACCTCGTTGCTGTGGCAGTCGAAGCAGGCGCTCACCATGAGAGATCGCACCTCGGTCGAGGGCCACGCCGGCTCGGCGATCACCGGACCGTTGCTGTGTGAGCGGCCGTACGGAACGAGTTGGATCAGCACGAACACGGCCACCGTCGCCAGAGCACCGGTCGTCGAAACGTTGGAGACGCTGTTCGGATCCCGGGACGTCCGGCGTCCACGCCAGCGATGCACCAGGAAGGAGACGACGACGAAGAGAACGAGGATGGCGGACGTGAACGCCGGGTTGAGCCCGATCAGCAGCGAGAGGATGAACGCGGGAACGGCGAGGATCACGGCGAGGTAGAGCAGACCCTGGTTCGTTCGCAGAAATGAGCGGGCGCTCGTGGTCGACGTTTCGTTACTGGTCACGACTCGACCGTACGGCTGACCTTCCTTCCCCACACAGAGCCGAAGGTCATCTTCCGGTCGGAGCGGTGGTCACATCGTGGATCGTCGCCCATGTCCAACGGTCAGGGGCGTGCCAGGTAGGTGTTGCGGTCCGACGGAGTGCCATCGCGTTCGCTTCTCCCGTCGGCCCGATCGGAGTTCAGAGCAATCTCCCGGTGCCACGCCGCCAGCGACGACGCGTCGAGTACGTCCACCAGCGCGTCGACCGCGTCGTGATCCAACACCACCGTATGCACGCCTATCGATCCGTCGTCGCCGGCGACGATCTCCACGGCGCGGATCTGGCAGGGCCAGTCGATCGTCGCCGACGTGGTGATCTCCCACAGCCCGGCGAGTCCGGTCACCGGGCTGGCAAGGGGACGGATGCGGTGCACATGGCGATGGCCGGCGAGCCAGGCCACGACGTTGCCGTAGCGAAGGAGGACGGCTTCGAGGTCGGCGGCCAGCCGTCGATCGGTCGGGTCGGGGTTTTCGTAGGTGTTGTCGAGCGACACACTGCCGTGGTGGCTGGCGACGACGACAGGTCGATCCTGCGCTTCTCGGAGGCGATCATCCAGCCATGCGAGCTGGGCCAGCCCGACGCTTCCCTGGTAGTGGCCGGTCGGGTGGTTCGTGTCGAGCACGATGATCCGCACGTGCTCGGTGTCGTGGACGAAGTCGGTGCCGTCGTCCATGCGCCGCCCGCCCGGTACGGCCCCAGCCGCAGCGAGGGTGCGGACGGACTCGGCGTTGCTCACTGCCCGTCGACCAGGATCGGCGGTCACGTCGAAACGGGGCTCACCGTTCGAGAACAACGTGGGGTCTTCGAGGTAGGCCGCGAGCGGATCCGCCGGGTCGAAGCCGACCGGACCGCCGAGCGCACGCCACGACCCGACGGCGATGCGTTCGATCTCCGGTGTGGTGAACACGGTGCCCTGTCGCATCACGTCGTGATTGCCCAGCGCGGCGAGCCACCTCATGCCCACCCCGGGAGAAGAAACAACAGTCGACGCTGCGTCGATCAGGCCGTGCACCTCAGGGAACCCGAACTCGGTGTGGAACCGGTCGGGCCCGCCGCCATCGGGCAGCCAGAACGGCCAGAGCCCTGAGGGTGTGTGATGGAGCGGATCGTTCGACGACGCGTCTTGCGCCCATGATGAGCGCTGTGGTCCCTCATAGGGGAACGCGAACGAGCCGCCCCCAGCAAGAGCGATGAACGCGTCGAGTTCGTTGCGCTGCGCGTTGTCGGTGTTGTCGCCGGTGAAGATCACGGCGTCGGTGCCATCGTCGGCCGATGCGTTGATCGCTGCACAGAACGCGGCGGCTCCCCAGTTCGCGAGGAGGTCGTGGGGGCGGGCCATGTGCAACAGCGGGTGCCACTTCTTCTCCGTGGCTCGCGCCTCGACCCAGTCGGAGCGCGCCGGAGATCCGGCGTCCAT
>JANPDB010000918.1:0-3460 GCA_031431255.1 Acidimicrobiia bacterium
GTGATGGAGATGCCGCGCTGCTGCTCCATGTCCATCCAGTCGGACGTGGCCCGCCGGCGATCCGACCGCGCCTTCACGGCACCGGCCTCCTGGACGGCACCTGCGTAGAGCAGGAACTTCTCGGTGAGCGTGGTCTTGCCAGCGTCGGGGTGGCTGATGATAGCGAACGTACGCCGACGACTGGCCTCGCCGACGATGTCGTGCTCGGACTTCTCAGTGCTCATCGGACGGTCTTCACGCTTCTCATCAGGGGATTTCCACGGGCTCTCGCCCCCGAAGGGGCGGAATAGTCTCTCACCGTCAGCATCGAGATCGGCGCGGGCATGGCCACCTCGGCCGAAGACGTGAACTACTCGAACCCGGTCTTCACCGCTTCCGACGAAAGGCCGATCCCGTGAACCAGGCGGCTACCCTCTCCTTTTCCCCGATAACTGGAGCGACTCGTGGCAGCAGCAATCTCATCGAGCGGCGGCAAGGACTCGCTCCTCGCTCTGCATCGTGCACGAGCTCTTGGTTTCGAGGTCACCACGATGATCACGATGTTCGACGACGTTTCGGGCCTCTCGAAGTCCCACGGCGTCTCCCGCGAGCTCGTCGAGGCCCAGGCCGCTGCGCTCGGGTTGGTGTCGCTCACTCCGGCAAGTAGTTGGGCGAGCTATCAAGAGGTCTTCATCGCGACACTTCAAGCGCTGCGAGAGGACGGGCACGACATGATCGTGTTCGGCGACATCGATCTCCAGCCGCACCGAGATTGGGAGGAGATGGTATGCGCGCAGGCGAACATGGCTCCGATCCTCCCCCTCTGGGGCGAAGCACGAAGCGCGCTCGCCGTCGAGACGTTGGCACTCGGGTTCGAGGCGATCGTGGTCTGTGTCGACTCTCGTCATCTCGGTGACGAGTTTGCCGGGCGCCGCTACGACGCATCGTTTCTCGCTGCTCTGCCCTCGACGGTCGACCCGTGCGGAGAGAACGGTGAGTTCCATACGTTCGTGACGAACGGACCCGGATTCGTCGCCCCGCTCCAGGTGATGGTTTGCGGAACTCGCGAGTACACGTCGCCTGCAGAGTTCGGTTCGCGGCGCTACTGCTTCGCCGAACTCCAAGGCTGACGGCACTGGTCAACAATCAGCCAGCGCAGCAAGCGCGCTGCAGAGCTCGTGCTTTCGTGCATCGCTCAACCGCGTGATGCGCTCGTCGAACAGTGTTGGATCGAACGCCGTGAGGCTGTCGAACGTCGCGACACAGTCTTCGGGCATGCCGTCGTCTCGGGTCAAGAGGATGCACTGGGGTATCCGCCGGATCGTTCTCGTGATCGGAGCGACGACCACCGTCGTGAGAACGGCAATCGCATCCGTCCTCGTGACGACGAGATACGGACGACGGCCCGCCGGTCCAGTTGCCCAGAACACATCACCTTGCGCGACCGCCCCAACGTTGACCATCGTTCATCACCACGGCTCGGCGGCAATAGAGGCCTCGGACGCCGCTCGAACCCACGAGATCTCGGAGGGTTGCTGCGGGAGCCTCTCGTATTCGCGAACGATCTGCTCGCCGATGCGACGGCGTCGCCGCCGATCGATCCATTCGTCGAGCGCGGCCATCATCGCTGCGCTTCGGTTCTCGGCCTCTCCGGCGGCGACCGCTTCGTCAATCGCATCGAGTCGATCAGCCGACATCCGCACGGCCAATTGGGTCGACTTCGTCATGCGTTCTGTCTACCACAACGCATGACGCCACGGTCAGCGGACCCATCGGTCTGACCAGCAGGGTGGGGCGCTCGCCTCCGGCGCTGGATCACTCGCCGGCCGCGAACGGGCCGGCCACTACGTCACCGCAGCCGATCCCTCAGCGACCCACGCCCGCAGACTCGCCAACACGGCCGCGAGCGTGTCGCCGGCAGGAACATCGAGGCCGACGAGCGCCGGAAGCGGGCTCACGTCAAAGCCGACACTCATGGCTTCCAGCGCAAAACGAATCTCGACCAGACAGCCGTCCGGCATCCGGCTAGTCGGAGGCGAGGAGGAGGTACAGCTTCTTCCGCGCGTCCTTCACGATCTCTGCCGCCGCTTCGATCTGCTCCGGGTTCCCGGCGCTCGCGACCTGTTTGAGGGCGATGACCAGTCCCTTCATCGATTCGAAGAGCACGCCGGCCTGCGACCGACCGCGGCCGTCTCTGGTCCACGGGTTCTCTTCGGGACTCTCGATTCGCCGCTGCGCTTCGGCACGACCCGACTCCGTCAGTTCGTAGGTGCGCTTACCCTCGCTCGTGACGGCGGCGACAAGGCCCTCGTCCTCGAGAAGCTGCAGGGTCGGGTACACCGAGCCGGGACTTGGCTTCCATGCTCCAGCGGTCTTCTCCTCGATCCGTTGAATGAGCTCATACCCGTGACCGGGCCCCTCGAAGAGGATTGCCAGCAGGACGGTTCGGATCTCCCCTCGACGGGTGCGACCGCGGGGTCCGCGATCCTCATCGTCGTGTTCATGACGGCGGGGACGGTGCCCACCTGGGCCACCGCGTCCGCCGGGACCCCGGCGACCCTCGAAACGCTCGTCTCCGAACGGTTCGCCGCGACCGTGGGGTCCGCCGCGTCGTGGCCGGAGGCCTCGTGGCCCGAACTCGGCTGAGGGGCCTTCTGATTGATTGTTGTGTGTTGGATTGAATCCACGCATGTAAACGACTCCGTTTCCGGGCATCCGATCTGGATGCCTTTGCGATACGTTCACGATATATCGCGATCTGTCGCAACGCAACGTGACATCCGGCACCCCGGGAACGGTCTCCGCGTTGGGTCGCCGTTCTGGCAGAGTCGGCACATGGCAAATGGATCAATGACCGTCAGCGAACGCGAAGCATTCCTCGGCGATGTGCACGTGGCCGTGCTCGCCGTCGAGCGACCCGGTCGAGGCCCCCTCGCACTGCCGATCTGGTACAGGTATCGCGACGGAGTCATCGAGATGGGCATGAGTGGCACGTCGTTGAAGGCCGAGCTGCTACTTGCAGCGGGCCGGGCGAGTGTGACCGTGCAAACGGAAACAGCTCCCTACAAGTACGTCGCCGTGGAAGGACCGGTGTCGGTCGAGCCGATCCAGCGCGATGACGTCGAGATGGCGTCGCGCTACCTCGGACCGGAACCGGGTAAGTGGTACGCCGAGAACAACCCGAGCACTGCCGAGTCCGTCGTTGCCCGGCTCACGCCGGAGACGTGGAACACCATGGACTTCGCCAAGCTGATGGGCTGACGCGCGCTTCGCTCCACTGCTCGCAACACCAGCAACGCGGTTGAGCAGCTACTCGCCGTGCGATTCCTCGGCGAGTTCGAGCCAGGTCTCTTCCCAGCGACCGATCTCCGCCTGGGCTTCGGCGATCTGCTCGCCGATCCGGGCAAGTGCGGTGTAGTCCGTCGGGGCGACCGATTCGAGTTCGACCGTGAGCGCATCGCGGCGTTTCCCTGCCCGGCCG
>JANPDB010000919.1:0-2173 GCA_031431255.1 Acidimicrobiia bacterium
CTCGGGCTGGCGGTGAGCGGCGTCTTGCTGCTGGCCGGGCTCGAACTCGACGGCGACCGGCTCGGGATCGCGTTCATCCTGATCGCATCGGGCATGTGGGCCGTCTACATCGTGATCGCCACGAAGGTGGCGAAGCTCGACCGCGGCCTCGAGGGACTCGGCTTGGGGCTGGCCATCGGAGCCGTGGCGATCGCACCGTTCGGCGTCAGTGACGCCAAGACCGTCCTGGCCACGCCGAGCATCCTCGCCCTGTGCCTCGTCGTCGGCGTGTTCTCCAACGCCATCGGCTACGGACTCGACCAGTACGTGCTCCGACGGATCTCCATGCGCCGCTTCTCGGTGATGCTGGCGCTCCTCCCGGTCGTCGCCCTGATCATGGGCGCGCTCTTCCTCGACCAGCAACCCGAGCCGTTCGACCTCGTTGGCGTGGCGTTGGTCCTGTGCGGCGTTGTTGTGCAGGACCGAGCCGACACCTGAAGCGGGCAGAGGCGTCGAGCTCGAACCGCCCAGGGGATTCCCCACTAGTGGTTTTTCCGGCACCGCAACTAGGTTGGGTGGCCATGTCTGCACAAGATCTCACTGCCGCTGCGGCCGTCGTCGACACCTGCCGTGGCGTCGTCGACACCGCCCTTCGCCACCTGGCCACCATGGTCGACGGCGCTCGCACCGATGCGATCGTCGACGCCAACCAACAGGTCGTCTACGACATCGCCCACGCCGCCGCGGCCGTCGAGAACGCCCGTGCAGTCCTTGACTACGGCAACAAAGGCGCGCTCGAAGCCCGCATCACCTCCGCCTTCGTGGCCGAGGCTGCGTTCGAGGTTGCCGCGCGCACATGGGGGCGCGAGTCCGAGTGGGGCATCGACGCAACGACCCTCGACGTCACTCGTTCGTTCGTCGCTACCTACCGTTCGCCCGCATTCCTGGCGTCGCTCCACGACGACATGAAGGGGAGTCTCGGGGGGCCACGACATCTCGACCCGGACTACGAGATGGTGGCCGACACCTTCCGCCGCTTCGCCGACGAACAGGTCCGCGAGCGCGCCGAGCATGTGCACCGGCACAACGACGATGTACCCGAGGAGGTCATCTCCGGCCTGGCCGAAATGGGCGGCTTCGGCCTTTCCGTGCCGGAGGAATACGGGGGCTTCTCCACCGGTGACAGCGGTGAATACGTCGGGATGGTCGTTGCCACCGAGGAGTTGTCCCGCGGATCACTCGGCATCGGTGGGTCGCTGATCACCCGACCCGAGATCCTCACCCGGGCGCTCGTCCGCGGCGGCACACCCGAGCAGAAGCAATCGTGGCTACCGCGCGTCGCGACCGCAGAGGTCATGGGCGCTGTTGCCGTCACCGAGCCCGACTTCGGGTCCGACGTGGCGGGCATCAAGGTGACCGCGACGCTCTGCTCCGACGGCACCCACTACGTGATCAACGGGGTGAAGACATGGTGCACATTCGGAGCGCGGGCAAACGTTCTGCTGCTGCTCGCCCGTACGGACCCGGACCGCTCGAAGACCCACCGAGGACTGTCCCTGTTCATCGTCGAGAAGCCCATCGGTGACTCGCACGGCTTCGTGTTCGACCAGCCCGAGGGCGGCCGCATGGAAGGGCGCCCGATCGACACTTTGGGCTATCGGGGCATGCACTCCTATGAGATCGCACTCGTTGGATGGCGCGTGCCGAAGGAGAACCTCATCGGCGAGGAGAGCGGTCTCGGCAAGGGCTTCTACTTCCAGATGGAGGGCTTCGAGAACGGACGCCTGCAGACAGCGGCGCGTGCCGTCGGACTCATGCAGGCGGCCTACGAGGCGGCCGTCGCCTACGCCGACAACCGGGTCGTGTTCGGCAACAACATCGGCGAGTACCAGCTGACCAAGGTCAAGCTCGCCCGCATGGCCGTGGTGATCCAGGCGGCCCGCCAGTTCTCCTACGTCGTCGCCAACCTCATGGGCAAGGGCGAGGGCGCAATGGAAGCGTCAATGGTCAAGGCCTACGTGTGCCGGGCCGCGGAATGGGTCACCCGCGAGGCGATGCAGATCCACGGTGGCATGGGCTACGCCGAGGAGTACCCGGTATCGCGGTACTTCGTCGATGCCCGTGTGCTCTCGATCTTCGAAGGGGCGGACGAGACGCTGTGTTTGAAGGTCATCGCCCGGAAACTGTTCGAGGG
>JANPDB010000920.1:0-14512 GCA_031431255.1 Acidimicrobiia bacterium
GCCGGGCGATCACGCGCCGGACGGTCGGGACGCGGTCCGCGGTCGGGACGCGGCCCACGGCGCTCGCTGTCGTCCCGGCGGCCACGGCCACCCTCGGCGTATTGCACCCGGACCTGAGGGCCGTCGAGCTCCTTGGCCCGGATTTCGATGGTCTCCGCCTTCTCGCCGGCATGGCGGGGCGGGATGACCGACACGATCTTCAGGCCGTCGAGGAACCGTTCGGCCTCGGCGCGAATGACGTCACCGACCCCGGCGCCGGGATACAGCACGGAGGACTCCACGCTGCCCTTGGGCTGCTTCGCGCCAGCGGCGCGCCAGGTCCAGACCTCTCCGTTCTGACTGGTGAGTTCAATGTCGATGCGGTGAGACATAGGCGGACAACGCTACTCGCTGGGCATTCCCATCCCCGTCGTAACGTTCACCGAGAGGTTTTTCGCAGCCCGTCTGTTCGTCGGGCCGGGTCCCTCAATCGCTTCCGCGGAAGGAGTGCATCGAGTTGCCGACGTCTGCTGTCCTGCGTGCGTCAGACTACGAGCATGAAGCAGTCCTCGCCCGTACCGGTTCCCGCCGTCGCTCTACCCCGGGGATTCAGCGTGCACGTGGCCAACATCGGGATCAAGGACGACACCGACGACGTCTGCATCATCGCGTCCGACGTGCCCGCCTCCGGAGCAGGGGTCTTCACCCAGAGCCGTTTCGCCGGTCCGAGCGTGAACCTGAGCCGACGATCGGTTGCCGATGGCTCGGTGCGGGCGTTCTGCGTCATCTCGAAGAACGCAAACGTCGCCAACGGGCGCGTGGGCGCGGAGAACGCTGACGAGGTGCTCAAGTCGGTCGCCGGTGCGATCGGGTGTGCCCCGTACGACGTGGTCCTCGCGTCGACCGGAGTCATCGGTCGTCCATACCCGATGGACAAGGTCCGTTCGCATCTGAACTCACTCGTGTACCCGTTCGAGTCCACGAACGCGACCGATGCGGCGCGGGCCATCATGACCACCGACACGGTTGCCAAGGTCGCCTACGAAACCGTGGGGGAGGGCAATCAGCAGGCTCGCATCGTCGGCATCGCGAAGGGCGTCGGCATGATCGAGCCGAATATGGCGACACTCATCGCCCTGTTCTTCACCGATGCCCGACTCTCGCCCGGCGAGCTGCGCCCGATGTTCAAGACGGTCATCGATAAGACCTTCAACTGTCTGTCGATCGACACTGACACTTCGACGTCGGACACGGCGGCGATCATGGCGAACGGCGAGTCGGGCTTCGTTGACCGGGTGGCTTTTGTGGAAGGCCTCGAGCGCGTTGCGTTGTCGCTCACGAAGCAGATCGCCCGTGACGGCGAGGGTGCGACGAAGCTGTTGACGGTGACGGTGGATCGGTCACGAGATGACGTCCAGGCGAAGCGGGTTGCCAAGAGCGTCGTCAATTCGCCGCTGGTGAAGACCGCCGTGCACGGCGCCGATCCGAACTGGGGCCGGGTGGCGATGGCCATAGGCAAGTGCGAGGGTGACAGCGACATCAGCCCCGACCGCGTGGTCATCCGTTTCGGGACGCAGGAGGTCTATCCGTCGCAGGTCGACGCTGGCGGGCTCGAGCGACTGGCAACGTATATGCGTGGTGCCGAGGTGACGATCGGCGTGAGCCTGATGACCGGGAACGCTTCGGCCACGGTCTACGGCTGCGACCTGTCCGCCGGGTACGTGCAGATCAACGGCGACTACACGACCTGATCCTTCTCGTTCTGCGCGCCGAGGTCTTCCTGATGGTCGAACCGCACGATCCGACGATGTCGTCATGAGGGCTGCGGTCTACGAGCGCTTCGGTGGCCCGATCACGGTGCAGACCGTGGCCGACCCCGACGTGTGTCCTGGCGAAGTCGTGGTCGAGGTCCTTGCCGTCGGCTTGTGCCGAAGCGATCTGCACGGGTGGCACGGGACGGACCCCGACATCGCGTGCCCCCACGTGGGCGGGCACGAGTTTGTCGGGCGCGTCGTTGCCGTGGGCCACGGGGTGACTCGGTTTGCGCCGGGCGATCGCATCGTGGCGCCGTTCGTGTGCGGCTGCGGACGATGCGGACCGTGTCTGGCGGGCCAGCACCAGGTGTGCCGGAACCAGCAGCAGCCCGGCTTCACCCGCTGGGGTGCGTTTGCCGGCTTGACCACGATTCCGTTCGCCGACGTCAATGCCGTGGTCGTGCCCGATGGCGTCGGGGATAGCGTTGCCGCGCTGGTCGGGTGCCGGGTCTCGACCGCGTATCGCGGGGTCGTCGAGCGCGGCCGTCTCGCGGCGGGCGAGGTGCTGTGCGTGCACGGCTGTGGCGGTGTCGGTCTGGCCGCGATTGCGCTCGGCCGGGCGCTGGGCGCTCGTGTCGTCGCCGTCGACGTCAACCACGACGCCCTCGCTTTGGCGAGAACTATGGGCGCTGACGATCTCGTCAACGCTTCGACCGTCATGGACGTTGGGGCATCGGTGCAGGAGTTGACCGGTGGAGCGCATGTTTCGGTCGACTGCCTCGGACACACGTCGACGCTGTCGTCGTCGATTCTCGGCCTGCGGCCGCTCGGTCGCCATGTGCAGATCGGCCTCTTCCCCTCTGCGACCGCCGACCTCCCCATCTCGCGGGTGATCCGTGACGAGCTCGAAGTTCTCGGGGTGCACGGTCTCTCGGCATCGCTCTTCGCCGAGGTGTTCGCCCTCATCACGTCCGGACGGCTCGACCTCGCGCCGATGGTCACCCGGACGATCTCGCTCGACGATCTGCCCGACGCCCTTCCCGCCATGGATGGGTTCGCCAACGCCGGCGTAGCCGTGGTGACAAGCGGGCTCCGCGGCGACTGAACCGGTGTAGTCGGCGGCCATGGCGATCGCGTACCGGTGTTCGGCGTGCGCCCCTGGTACCGTCGGCTCAACCAACCCTGGAGGGGCACCTTGGATACGGACGCGACCGTCGAGCCATTCCTGTCCCGCGACTTCGATATCGCCGACCCCGCCTACGTCACCGACCCGTTCCCCCACTGGGCGGAGGCTCGCGGTTGCCCCGTGCACACGACGAAGGAGCGGGGAGGCGCGCATCTCGTCACCGGATACTCGGCGGTCATCGAGGCGGCCGGCAAGGTGCCGAGCCTCACCTCGTCTCTGGGCACCTCGGTGTTCCCGACGCTCGACGACCGAACCGACCCCAACCGGCCTCGTTCGATCATCGGCTCGGACCCGCCGATCCACACGCCGGTGCGCCGGACGATGCTGCCGACGTTCGCGCCGGCGATGGTCAAGGAGTACGAGCCGATCACTCGCGGCCTGTGTGAGCGCTACCTCGACGAACTCGGCGACCGCACCCATGTGGATGCCGCGGTCGAGTACGCCCAGCGCATCCCCGCACGGGTCATCGGCTTGATCCTCGGGGTCGACGAAACCATGACCGACACGTTCCTGGGCTGGGTACGCGACCTCCTCGAGAACGTCGCCAGCGATCCCCAGCGGCGCGTGGAGGCGTTCATGGAGATGACCGCGTACTTCGAGGCCGAGATCGCATCACGACGGACGAACCCCACCGACGACCTGACAACTCGGTTGCTCGGCGCCACGTTCGAAGACGGCACACCGTTGGAGCACCGTGACATCATCGGAAATCTGGTCCTGCTCCTCATTGCCGGTATCGACACCACGTGGTCGGCCATCGGGTCGTCGCTGTGGCACCTCGCCCAACACCCGGAGCAGCGGCGTCAGTTGCGTGACAACCCCGACATCTGGCCGCAGGCGGTCGAGGAGCTTCTTCGGGCGTACGCACCCGTGACGATGGGCCGCATCGCGCTCGAAGACACCGAGATCGCCGGATGCCCGGTGAGCGCCGGGGATCGGGTGTTGCTGGCGTTTCCCGCGGCCAACCGCGACCCGGCCATGTTCAGCGATCCGGACGTCGTGGACTTCAACCGCGCCGAGAACCGCCACGTGGCATTCGGCTCGGGGATCCACCGTTGCGCCGGCTCCAACATTGCGCGCATGGAGTTGCGCGTCGCCCTGCAGACGTGGATGGCTCGCCTCCCGGACTTCGACCTCGAACCCGGCGGTGTCACCACATGGGCGGGCGGGCAGGTGCGCGGGCCACGCAACGTGCCCGTGGTGCTTCACCGCTGAGAGGTCGCGTCGCCGGGGCGGTCACTGAAGAACGAGATCGCCGCGGTCAAGGCCCGGAGAGGGTCTGGCGGCAACTGGGTGACCTGCGCGTTGTGTCGCGATCGCCAATGGTCTATCGCCAGCCACGGTGGCGTCGCGCCCGTTAGAGAGTCGTTAGAGGAGCACCTCAGAGTCGTGTCATCAGCGAGCAACAGATCCTGGTGGGTTTCGATGCCGTTGCCAAACACATCCACGATGACGACCGAGGAACGAGAACCCTATGCATGCCTACCGAGCATCAGTCAACCTGAGGACAAGGACGCGAAGCCGCTTTGCCCTTCCCCGAATGGTCGTAGCCGCTCTGCTGCTTCTGCCCTCAACCGCTCTTGCCGCTGAGATACCGAAGGCTCCTCCCCGGACGCCGTTGAAGAATCCGCAAGGGGTCGGGGTACAGGTCCAGCTGAAGGGTTGGGGCTTCGAGAACACCGCCGGGTTCCGCGCTGACATGACGGGCTCGGCCGGTTCGGTGGGCCGGGTGCACGCCAGTCTCGAGGAAGACGCCAGCCTCTCGGTAGTCCTCGGGATCCAGGACGGCAAACTCCGGGTGCGCAGCAAGGCTCGCTATACCTTCATTGCTTCTGATGGAACATTCTTCGGCGATAGCCCGAGCGTGCTTGCCATCCCGATCATCTTGACTGCAGCCGGACCGGCGCCGGATCCGAACCGGTTCATCGACGCTGAGGTCACCATTGACGTCCTCGGCGGCACCGGTCGCTATCGGAACGCCGGGGGCACGATTGCGCTGCGGGGGATCCTTGCGGAGATTCCCCCGGAGGCCGGGCGCAGGCGGTTCGCCGTTGAGCTCTCGGGTGGCGGGGATCTCATCGTCGAGCGCGACTCGGTTGGCTGACCGGTTTCATCAGTAGTCGCGTACCTGCGCGCGGTCAGAAGTTGGATTCGACCCCGGCGAGCCGCCTGAGCTCGTGGACAACGAGCGTGGCTGTCTGTTCGATCGTGAGCAGACGGCCACGCTCGTAGGCGTTCGGGTGCGCGGCGATCGTAGCCTCGCGGACGGTTTCATCACCGAACGATGTGACGGGCTCACCATCTGCGCGCATACGATCAAGCGATCCGAACACTGAGGCCGCTGCTTCGCTTCTCCCGTGCTTGGCGATGATGTGGGCTCGATGGTTCCCGAAGTTACGCACGAACATAGGGCTGGTCGTCGCGGCCCGAGCGGTCTCCTCGTACCAACGGGCCAGCGAACGTCCGCCGGGGTTGCCCCACGCAATGGCCGCATCACACAGGTTGACGAACAGACCCCGGTCGAGTTCTTCGAACGTCTCACGCAGTCGACGATAGGTAACGAGGGTCTCGTCGTTGATGCGGATCTGCAGGGACAGATACTCGGCGATCGCCTCGAGGCCCGGTAGCCCGGCAAGGCGGCTGATCTCCATTGCACGGAGTGCCCATTGACGGGCTTCATCATCCTCAACCGCCAGGGCCCAGAACTCACCGATCGCGTGTGCCCAACCCACTCGCGGGTCCGTATCGTCCGAGGCAAGTTCACGGAGCCTGCTGATGTGCACCCGAGGGTCGACGCGGTTCAGCATGCTCGCCTGGGTCGCGACCGCATGGGACCTGGCTTTCAGGAAGTTCGGAAGGTCAGTTCCGTCGCAGTCGAGAGCCGCTCGCACCACGCCTTCGACGTCGGCGATGTTGAGCGTCTTCGCCTGGGTCAAATACGGCGCGAAGCGACTCGACTCCCAGCCGGGCAGGCCGGGGAAATGTTTGAGACGGCTGCTGAGTCCCGGTATGCCCGAGCCGACGATGGCCGGCAGGCAGCGCATGGCCAGATCGGTCTCATCGTTCGCCAGAGCCCAGTCGAGGGCGACGCCGATGTTCGCGGCTTCACGTCGACGGAGCGAGGCGCTCTCTGCCTCGCGTGGGGAAGAGCAGAGCGCATCGATCGTGTCAAGAACGCCGAGACCCCAGCGGAGCAAGGCCAACATCGTCGGTCGGGCATCAGGTGAACGCTGCAACTGTTCGGCGGCGAACTGGCGAACGATGTCAAGCATGCGATACCGCATGACGCCATGGTCGATCGATGCCGTGACGAGCGACTTGCGGACCATCGATGCGATCAGATCTTGGACGACGTCGGCAGCGAGTTCGTGATCCGAGGCGGTCTCTGTCAATGCGGTCAACGTGAAGGGGGCGACGAAAAGTGATGCGCGCCGTAACAGGACTTGCTCACGTGGCTCGAGAAGCGCCCATGACCAATCGATGACGGCACGCAGACCACGGTGTCGGTCGGGAAGGTCGCGCTGCTCGCTGTGCAGGAAGTCGAGGGGTTGACCCAGGCCCAGCAGGATCGTCGAGGGATCCAGCGCAGCGATTCGGGCGGCGGCCAGCTCGACCCCGAGGGGGAGGCCGTCAACGCTCTCGCAGATTCGTTCGATGATCGACCGGTTCGCCTCACTGACTCGAAACCCCCGTCGGACCAATGCCGCTCGTTCCTCGAAGAGTTCCACCGAGAACGGACCGAGCGGGGTCACCTCGAAGCTGAGCTCGATATCGATCTGCAGGAGCTCGCGGCTGGTGGCGAGCAGTCCTACGGAGGGGCATCTCCCGACAAGGGCGACAACGAACGATGCGACGCTTTCCACGACGTGCTCACAGCAGTCGACGACGAGCAATGCCTCGCGATCTTCCAGGCGGCGAGCGACGGCGTCGAATGCTCCGGCGAAGCCCACCGAGGCACCGCATGCTCCGGCAAACGCCTCGCCGATCTGCGCTGCACTCGTTGTGGTTCCAAGGTCCACGAAGTACACACCGTCACCGAAGTTCTCGGTGAGCTCGTCGGCGACGGCCATCGCCAGACGTGTCTTGCCCACGCCGCCCGGGCCGAACAGGGTGACGACTCGCCCGGGGGTCACGAGCGCTCGCAGCTCAACGATCTCGCTTGAACGTCCGACGAGTGAGCGCGGCGGCCGAGGTGGGCGGCGTACGTCTCGGTCTCCGTCACGACCATTGTGTTGTTCCCGCGTGAACAGCTCACGTTCGAATGCAAGCAGCCGAGCGGATGGTTCGAGTCCGGTCTCCTCGACGGTAAGGCGACGGAACATGGACGCAACTCTCACCGCATCGCCGATCCGGGACGCGCCCTCGAGGCCGCGCATGAGCAGAAGCGTTGCGCTTTCCCGGAGCGGTTCCTCCGCGCAGATCCGTTGCGCGTCGGGCACGGCCTCATCGAATCGACCGAGCCGCATCATCGACTCCACCGAACGTTCCCGAAGCACGAGTTGTTGCTCGCGCGCCCGGAGAGCGGCGGATCTTGCCCACGATTCCTCGGCCAGTTCAGCAAAGGGCTCCCCGATGCAGTGCTCGAGCGCCCCCTTGAGGAGCGCGTACTCGGAATCCGGATCGTTGCCGCTGTCGACCGCATCGATCATCGGACCCAGAGTCTCGGCGTCGACACCGACGTCTGGCGTAGCGAGCCGATAGCCGGAAGCCGTCGAGACGATGGCTGCTGCGCCGAGCGCCGACCGGAGGCGGTGCACATGGTTTTGGAGACTGGCCTTTGCCGTTGCCGGTGGATCTTCCGGCCAGAGCACATCGACCAGAGTGGAGGTCGTAACAGGCGCGCCATTTGCGACGACCAAGCGAGCGAGCACCCGCCGTTCTGCCGAAGACGTCACGGTGATCTGTCGAGAGCCGAGTTGGGCGCCGATGTCGCCCAAGACTCGGATGACCAGGCGGTCATCTACCGCTTTGCGGTCACGCATCTCCGTGAGCGTAACGCCGAGGTGAAGACCCGTGCCGGGTCGTCACCAGTTCGGTGATGCTTCCCGTCGTTCGGGGTAGCCACCCTCGGGCAGCGCGGAGATCGGGCCCTGCAGGATGAGGCCGCCGTCGACGAAGATCACCTCGCCGGTGACGAAGCGTGATGCCGGGGAGGAGAGGAACACCGCGGCGTTTGCAATGTCGCTGACGTGACCGGCGTAGGGGAGTGGCTGGCCGCCGACGCCGTCACCGACACCCTCGGCATACGCGTTGTCCCATCCTTCGGTGCGGAACTGTCCCGGGGCGACGCAGTTGAGTCGGACCTTCGGACCCCACTCGAATGACAGCGTGCGGGTGAGCTCGAGCACACCGGCGCGGGCGGCGGCGCTGTGGGCGATGCCGGGCATGCCACGCCCCACCAAGGTGATGATCTGGCAGATCGTTCCGCCGGCACCATCGAGCATGGCGTTGCCGAACGCCTGGGTCATGTTCCACGTGCCGTTGAGATTGAGGTCGATGACGCTCCGCCAACCATTGGGGCTGAGGTCACGGGCCTTGGACGGGAACTGGCCGCCGGCGTTGTTCACGAGCAGGTTGACGTAGCGATGTCGTTGCGCCAATGCGTTCACGCTCTCCACGTCACGGATGTTGACCTGGTCAATCTCGGGTCGAACCCCGGTGAGCGAAGCGATCTCCTCGGCGGCCGCCTCGAGCACCTCGGTGCGTCGGGCAGCGATGGTGACGTGGGCTCCTGTGGCCGCGAGCTCAGTGGCGACCGCCTTTCCGATGCCGGTGCCGCCTCCGGTGACCAGGGCACGTCGTCCGGCGAGGAGATCAGGGGCGTAGAGGGACTTGTAACTGGCCACCGGCGAACACTAACGGGATGTCCGGCGGAGAAAACTAACCGCGCGATCAATTCGGGACCTTGGACCCTGGGAACCGCGGTGATCACGTTGGTACGGTCACCGAATGAACGCACCTGACGCCGTGGTCGATCCGAGGAGCTTCGCTCCCTTCGACCCCGAGATTCAGCAGTGTCCGTACGATCACTACCGGGCGATGCGTAATGAAGCCCCGGTGTTGCGCCTCGACGGGGAACGATTCGGTCGGCCGGGGGAGGACGTGTTTTGCGTCTCCCGGCTCGACGATGTGCTTGCCGTCCTTCGAGATCCAACCACCTTCTCGTCGCGCTTCGGCACTCCGGCGGCGAAAGTGTCGCCGGAGCTCCTGGCGCGGTTGCGCGAGGTTGATGCGCAGGGCTGGCCGAACGTCTCCACGATGCTGACGGAGGATCCCCCTTCGCACACGCGCTACCGCCGGCTGGTGTCGGCGGCGTTCACCCCGAAACGTATCGCTGACCTGGAGCCGGCGATCCGGGTGATCTGCAACGACCTCGTCGACCGATTTGCCGGTCGCACCGAGATCGAGTTCATCGCCGAGTTCGGTGTGCCCCTCCCGATTCGTGCGGTTGCGGCGGTGCTCGAGGTGCCCGACGATCATCAGCGCGAGTTCAAACGGTGGGCGGACGCATCGGTTGCAGCGATCGGACGGTCCATCACCGATGACGCCCGCGTGGAAGCACAGCGGACCATCGTCGAGCAGCAGAAGTACTTCGCCTCGCAACTCGAAACCCGTCGAGAGAACCCCCGCGACGACTTCCTCACCGATCTCGTCCAGGCCGAACTTCCCGCCGACGAGGACGGCGGCGGAGGCGGACCTCTCAACACGGCGGAGATGCTCTCGATCATCCGCCAGATCCAGGTGGCCGGCAGCGAGACGACGACGAGTCTGATGGGCGACCTTCTCGTGATCTTCGCCGCGCAACCGGATCTGATGGACACGTTGCACCACGATGCGTCGCTGATTCCGTCGGTGGTCGAGGAGGCGTTGCGCTACGCGAGCCCGAATCAGGGCATGTTCCGGATCTGCCGTGAGGACACGTTGCTCGGCGGAGTGATGGTCCCCAAGGGGGCAACGTTGTGGGTGATGTTCGGTTCCGCCAACCGCGACGAGTCGGCGTGGACCGAGCCCGACGTTTTCGATCCCGACCGCACCGATATGAGCCGCCATGTCGCGTTCGGCAAGGGCATTCACGTGTGCCTCGGCGCCGCACTGGCGCGGCTCGAAGCCCGCGTCGCCGTGGAAGTCCTGACGTCGCGACTGGCTTCGGTGTCGCTCGTTCCCGGCGCTCCGCTTCGTTACGCGCCGAGCGGGATCCTCCGCGGACTCGAACGCCTCGACGTGCGGGTCACCTATCGCTGACGGCGTCTCGTCGCGGACGGAACCAGCGGAGGGAGTCGGCGAACAATGCTCGAACGCGGTCGCGGGCCAGGTTCCCGGGTCGTGAGGACGACGGTGGCGAATCTCTTCGGCGAGAGGTCTAGGCCGGCACCAGTCGGGGCGCCGGCTTCGTGCCGTCGAGAGGTGACCAGTCCCCGCTGGTGAGCAGGGCCAGCGCCTCATTGCTCAGGACCACGCCCTCGTCCCTCCATGCCTGGGCCTGGAGGGACGGGTCGGAGTACCCGAGGAACACACCGCCGACGATGCGACCGTCCACGATGATGATCTTGCGATACCGATGCCCGGTCTCCGCCGTTTCGCCGATGACCAGATCACCTTCCTCCTCATCGATCCTGCCGAAGGACAGCATGTCGAGACCGACACCCTTGAGCAGCGTCACCGGGATGTCCCCTTCGTATTCGGCGTGGCCGCCGGCGATGTTGGTGGCTGCGACACGGGCCTGCTGCACCGCAACAGGCCACAGCCCCCAGATCTGCCCCTCGTACTCCGCGACGTCACCCACGGCATACACACGAGAGTCGCTGGTCTGCAGTGTGTTGTCGACGACAATCCCGCGACGCACGTCGAGTTGGGCGCCGACCGCAAGGGCGTTGTTCGGCGTGACACCGGCGGCCACCAGCAAGACATCGCACGCCAGGGTGTCGCCATCCGTGGTGACGACGCTCTCCAACTTCTGCTCGCCGTGGACCGATTGCACCTCGATGTTCGTGATGATCCGGATGCCGTGGTGCTCGAAGTAAGCGCGCAGAACAGCTGATCCGGCGGGGTCGAGCGCTCGACGCAGCAGACGGTCGGAGCGCTCCGCCACGACGACCGTGAGACCTAGCTGATGGAGCGCATGCGCCGCCTCCAGTCCGAGAAGACCACCACCGGCCACCACCGCTATTCGCCGGTCCAACTGCTGGACGTGCTGTCGCAACTTCATGGCATCGGAGGCTTCGCGGAGCACGAACGTGCCGAGGAGGCCGAATCCGTCGATGGCTGGCACAGTGCTCCGACCGCCACAGGCGATCACCAGTCGGTCGTAGGGGAGCACCTCGCCGGTACCGAGACGGACGGTCTGGGCCGAGCGGTCTATGGACGACACCCGGGTGTTCAGCCACGACGTGACCCGGTGCTTGTCGTACCAGTCTTCCGGCAGCAGGTACAAGCCCTGCATGCCCTGGCGTCCGTGGATCAGCTTGCCGATGGCCATGCGGTTGTACAGGTGATGAGGCTCGTCGCCGACGATGTCGATGGCGCACTCGGGGTGGGCCCGTCGGAGGAAGTCGGCGACGGTGACGCCGGCGATGCCGTTGCCGACGATGACGACATGCTCGACCGAACGGTCGGGCGTGAACGCCGGAGCGGTGGGTACCGACTTGGCGTTTCGATCGGGTTGCAGCGACACGGTGCACCCCTCTGTGGCCCGGGCCACGCACGCCATACGGTTGTGTCCGCCCAAGCCGAGGCGCTCGAGCGTGTCCGCCTCCTCGCGTCGGACGGGGGAGAGGAGCTCCGCTCCTTCCAGCACGGCGACGGGGTCGGCCCCGCACACCCCCATTCGGCAGCCGGACGCGATCGAGAGACTGGCCCGCTCCGCCGCCTCCAGCAGCGACGTGCCGGGGGGAACCTCGATAGCCGGACCGTCGGCGAACGTGACGGTGGGTCCGCTTCCGGAAGCTCCGGCGCGTCGGACGTTACTGATGTCGACGCGGACCGGTGCCGGACCGCCCACTTCGGCGAGGAACTTCCGCTGCACCCGCAGCGTGCGGATCACCCAGACCGCAGCCAGCACGATGGTGGCGGCGCGGACCGGGTTGATCAGCCCGGTCCATGTTCCGCCGAACACCTTGGTCAAGGCCTGTGCCACCCGGACGGAGCCGTTCCAGTAGAAGGCCGAAAAGGCGAAAGCGCCAAACAGCGGCGGCAGCGTGTTGTTCTGGAAACGTCCGTAGGTGTCGAGCAGGAAGAACAGCGCCAGCGAGCCCGCCACCCAGACGAGTGTCCGGCCGAGCACCTGCAGCACGGAGAGTTGTCCGGCATCGGGCACCAGGAAGTAGCCCAGCACGAGGCCGGGGAAGGCTCCGATGAACAGGCGTCGGTATCCCCGGAACGTGGGGTCGCCATCGTTCATGTCGGCCAGGTAGCTGACCCTCGGATTGAAGTCGTAGCAGTTCTTGGTGCAACCCAGGCAAGGACGGCAATGGGCGTTGGCCACGCCGATGAACGGGGACTGACCGTAGGCGCGCTGCACCGGGAGCAGTGGGCAGATGCTGGAACACCACCCGCTCTTCCCTTTCAGGAAGTAGCCACCGGCCGCGGCGCCGACCAGCACCACGATGAGTACGACGGCGGTGGCCGGGCCGCTGCGGTTCAGAAGTACCTTGCGCGACAGCACCAGGGTGAGGAACAGAAAGGTGGAGAAGGCGAAGCCGTGGTCGCGGAGCCAGGCGGGAGCCACGGCTTCTTTCGTCACTCCGAACTGGCGCGATGACTGGTTGGCGGCGGCCAGGGGGCACACGTTGCGCCACGATCCCGGAGCGATGAGGAAGACGAGCGGCAGAACCGGCACGGTGAGGCCCCAGAACACGGCGAGCGTCGTAGCGGGACGGACGAACAACGCCACGATGATGCCCATCAACACGGCGAGTGCGACGTACCTGATGACTCGCCATGCCGCTAGTGGAACGCGAGCCGGCATCTCGAGGTAGTTGGGAAAGGGGTTGTCGGTCGATGCCGATACGAACCGAAGGCGCATCACGTTCGCTCCGTCACGGTGGTGGTGAGACGCCGCACCCTCATGACGGCGATTCTCGCGAGATCCAACAGGATGCGATGTCCCAGTGCAGGGTGGCGGTGCATCAGAGCCTCGTACGCATCGAAGTCCAGTTTGAGGACTTCACCATCGCTCTCGGCAACGACGTCGGCGGATCGGGACGCGCCATCGAGAAAGCTCAGCTCTCCGATGACCGAACCGGTCGGTACGGCGGATAGTCGGCGTCGCTTGCGTCCGGCACCGACCGTGGTCTGGAGTTCACCGTCGAGCACGATGAGCAGGGACCGGTCTCGATCGCCTTGGCGGATGACGACCTCGCCGCTCCTGAACGGCTTCCGCTCGCCGAATTCCGTCAGGTGCTGCCAATCTGATTCGGAACACCCTTCCAGGAACACGACCTCGTCTTCGGCTCGCGCGCTGGGGTCGTATCGGAAGAAGATGGAAGTGTCCACGCGGTCCAGTCTCTTGGGCATTTGACCAACTGCCTGCAGTTCTAGTGGTCGGCGCCGCTCACGTCGAACAGCGCAATGCCCAGAGCCCGCCGCACGCCCACCGAGTTCCATCACGCGTTTGGGTTCTGGACCCGAGCGAGATGGGTCAGCGTCCGATCAGTTCGAGGATGTCTCCTCGAACAGCGCCGCCTTGTCCACGGTTGCGATCTGGGTGACGTTCACGACGGAGGTTTTCGCCAGACCGGCAGTGCCCTTCGCGAGCACAGTTTCCTGATGCGACTGCGTTTCGCCAACCTCCTCGGCCTCGTTGAACACGTCGTCAGAAATCGAAACGGCAGTCCTCACGCACGGGGTTCAACCGGGGAGGAAGACTCTGTCGGTCCGATCACGGCTCACGCAACGGCGCAACGGTCCGGGTTTGGGAAGCGGCCGCGACAGCGACAGGGCCGTGTCCTACGAGGGTCCTTTATGGTCTGCGGCCGAGAGTGCGGCGAGGACCTCGTCGCAGGCGCGGTATGCGGCGTGCAGGGAACCTTCTACGTAGCCCTGGTGCACGTTGGACATCTCGGTTCCGGCCCAGTGGAGGAAGCCGATCGGGGTGGACAGTTCTTCGTAGCCGGCCGTCATCACTCCGGGTGGGGCGTAGCAGCAGTAACCGCCGCCGATGGTCGGTTCGGTCAGCCAGTCGTGATCGAAGTAGTCGATCGGCGTGCGGGCCTCCTCGCCGAACACCTTGGCGAGGTTGTCGAGGACGATCTCACGGCGATCCTCCGGTGTTCGATCGCTCCACTCCACGGCGTCGTCGCCGCCGATGAACGCAACGAGCGCCACATGGCCATCATCGACCGAACTGGCGTCGAGCGCGTGATCGATCACAAGCGTGTCGGGGTCGAGCGGGGTGACGACGCGACCCCGCCAGAACGGGCGGTCATAGATGGCAAAGCACTTGATGACCGCGCCCATCTCGAGTCGTTGCAGCAGCCACATACGTCGGCGCGGCAGCATCGGATCGAAGTCGATGCGCTGGATCTGATTCGGTGGGAGAGCGATGATGACGCGGTCGGCCTCCACCATGATCGAATCGCCGATCACCCGCACGCCG
>JANPDB010000921.1:0-2100 GCA_031431255.1 Acidimicrobiia bacterium
AGATGGGAGAGGGCCCGCTGGTGCTCTTCTGCCATGGCTTTCCCGAGTCGTGGTACTCGTGGCGGCACCAGCTGCCAGCGGTCGCTGCGGCCGGCTTCCACGCCGTCGCAATGGACATGCGAGGGTATGGGGGGACCAGCAAGCCTGCCGAGATCTCGGCTTACTCACTCAGCGAACTGATCGGCGACGCGGTGGGCGTCGTGGCGGCGCTCGGTGAGCAAAAAGCGGTCATCGTCGGCCACGACTGGGGCGCACCCGTTGCCTGGTACAGCGCGCTCATGCGTCCGGATATCTTCCGCGGGGTCGCAGCGATGAGCGTGCCGTTCACGCCGCCGTTCGGTGCCATGCCCGAGGGCGTGACGGTGAGCGACGTGTCGCGCATGGTTGCGGGTGATCGCAACTTCTACCGCCTGTATTTCCAGGAACCCGGCCTGGCGGAAGCGGAGTTCGAGGCCGACGTTCGCCGCAGCGTCGTGGGGCTTCTCTACAGCATGTCCGGTGACATCGTCACCGACGGGTTGGCGACCGAAGGAGCCGACGGCCACTTCCCTGCAGGCGAGACGTTCATCGAGCAGTTCTTCGTGCCGGAACATCTGCCGTCGTGGCTCACCGAAGCAGACGTCGACTTCTACGTCGGTGAGCTTTCTCGCTCGGGTTTTTGCGGCGGCCTGAACTGGTACCGCAACATCGACCTCCTGCCGTCGATCCTGGCACCCTTCTTCGGCGCCACCATCCGGCAGCCGGTGTGCTACCTGGCAGGCGAGCACGATCTGATCGCGGGCAACACGCCGGAGGCACTGGACGCCATGCGCCAGGTGTTACCCGATCTACGCGAGTTCGAGGTCTTCGCAGGCGCCGGCCACTGGATCCAGCAAGAGCGCGCCGCACAGGTGTCGGAGGTCCTCGTGCGGTTCCTTCGATCCCTCGACTGACCCGCGCTCAGAGCGCGATCGGTGGAGCACGGCGTTGGTCCGGCGATCTCGATATGGGCATCGAAGACCTCGGCGCAGCCGGGCAACATCGGTGTGGCGATGGTCGCTCGCCGGATCGAGGTGCATTTCGTTCTTGGTTGCCTTGCCGATGGCGCCTGACACGACACGCCACAGCAACGCCCCCACACAACCTGTACCGAGGACATATGAACACCGACACCAAAAACCCCAACCGGCAAAAGCTCATCACAGCGTTGACCGAAGAGCGAGATGCATCAACAGCAGCACTCCGACGCGCCGACTTGCCGACGGCATTGGCTCACCTGGAACGAGCGCACATCCTCAGCCAGTCGATGGCCGGTCCCCACGTGCGCACGCATCTCGCCATGCTGCGCTTTGCAGTCAGCAACCGTCGACCTCACGAGGTTGCCGGCCTGTTCTTGCTCTCCGTGCTGGCTGCGCCCGGCACGTGGTCTGGTCGCTACCCGCTCGGGAGTACCGGCGGCCCCCGACGTCAGCGCCTTCGCCCCCATGGCCGTTCCGAAGAGCACCAGCGGGCCCTCACTCATAACGGCAAGATGGACCGCCAAACCATTTGCTTCGACAGTGCGACGGGTGACTGATGCGATCAAGTCACCGTAGACCGGCCGGGACAGCCACCAAGACGACGGTCTCGCCATCGCACCGAGATGTCACGATTCGTGATCGACAGAACCTCGCCGACCGGCTGGACACGCGATACTGCAACGACGTGTCTGATCGCTTGTCTCCCGAAGACTTCGTCGGCAGGCGCGCGGAGCTGGACATCTTCGAGCGGGCGATTGTCGATGCGCGCAACGGCCTGCCATCGGTGCTGTTGGTGGGGGGCGACGCCGGGATCGGCAAGTCCACCACGGTTGCCGAGGGTGCTTCGAGGGCCGGCGTTGCCTTGTTCCTCGGCAGGTCGACACACATCGGCGGCGACATCATCCCGTTGGCGCCGCTCGGCGATCTGCTTCGCCAGGTCCGCCGCTCGGTACCGGATCTCCTGACCACGATTGCCGATCTTTCGGCCCTCCACAACTGGATTTCCCCGGCTACTAACTCGCCGGAATATTCCGACTCACCGCAGGCTGGGCTCTTCGTGGCCGCCCTTGAGATGTTTAGGCACCTCGCGGTCGACGATGCG
>JANPDB010000922.1:0-4553 GCA_031431255.1 Acidimicrobiia bacterium
CGCCGCATCACCTTGCCGACGTCGGCAATCTGCACGCGGGTGAGCGCCTCCTCCGTCCGAGTCATCGCCTCGTCCTTCGACGCCCCCTCGATGGTGAAGACTTCGGCGACCTGGGTGCCGACCCGAAGGGACGGGTTGAGCGCGGCGATCGGGCTCTGGTACACCATCGAGATCGCGCTGCTGCGGAGCTTGCGCACCTCCTCCACGCTCATCGTGATCAAATCCCGGCCTTCGAAGCTGATCTTGCCGCTGGTGATCTTGCCGTTGCGGGGGAGATAGCGCATCGCCGCGTAGGCCGCGGTGGACTTGCCGCAGCCGGACTCGCCCACGAGCCCGTAGGCCTCGCCCGGCATGACCTCGAAGGACACGCTCCGCAACACCGGCCGGTCGATGCCACGGACGGTATAGGCAACCTCGACATCTTCGAAGGCGAGGGTTGGAACGGGGTTGGTGGCACTCGCTGCTGTCTGATTCATCGATCGAAGGCTTCCGTGAGTGCGTCTTGGATGAGGTTCACGGCAATGGCCAGGCTGGCGATCGCCAGCGCCGGGAACACCGTCGCTGACCAGTTGAGGCCGTTGAGGAAGCCGCGGTGGGTCGCCACCTGGGTTCCCCAGTCAGGCGACTCCGGGCTGGCGCCGGCGCCGAGGAACGACAGCGTGGCGATGGCGAAGACGGCGTAGCCGAGTCGCACGGTGAACTCCACGAGCAGCGACGGCAAGATGTTGGGGAGCACCTCCTTGAACAGGATGTGCGGGGTCTTCTCGGTCCGCAGACGGGCGGCGGCGACGTAGTCGAGCTCAGTCTCACCGAGAGCCGACGCTCGAACGGTTCGGGCGATGATCGGGGTGAAGACCAACGCGATGATGCCCATCACGATGAACATCGACTTGCTGTTGATCGACGAGGTGATGAGCAACGCGAGCACGATCGTGGGCATCGCCATGAACACGTCGGCGGTACGCATCAGCGCCTCGTCGACCATCCCTTTGAAGTAGCCGGCGACGAGCCCGAGCATCGTGCCGAAGATGGCGGCGATGATCGTTGCCCCGAGAGCGACGAACACGATCAGACGGGCACCGACGATCACCCGGCTGAAGACATCACGGCCGAGGTTGTCGGTACCGAACCAATGCGCCCACGACGGCTCCTTGAGCTTGTTGAGCGGGTTCTGGACGTACGGATCCTGCGGTGCGATGACCGTGCCAAAGAACGCGCACGCTATCCAGAAGACCGCCATCACCGTTCCGATGAGGAACGAGGGCTTGCGGAGCAGGAGTGCGATCCGCTCCTGCCGCTGCGACCGGGCCTCTTCCTGGGCACGCGAGCGGCCCCCGGAGGGCGCGGCCGGGGCAACCTGCTCGATGGTCGTCATTTCAGAACCGCCTGTCGGATGCGGGGATTGAGCAGGGTGTACAGGACGTCGGCGAGGAGCGTCGTGAGGACGAAAATCCCTCCGGTGAACAGCACGCAAGCCTGGAGGAGAGGGAAGTCTCGTTGTCGAACGCTCTCGAGCAGGAGCAGGCCGAAGCCGTTGTAGTTGAACGCCAACTCCACGGCCACAAGACCGCCGAGCAGGTAGCCGATCTGGGTCGCCGTGACGGCGATCGTGGGCATCAGCGCGTTGCGCAGCACATGGCGGAACACGACGGCCCGGTTCCCGAGGCCCTTCAGCCGGGCCGTGCGGGTGTAGTCGGCGTCGAGCCCCTCGATCACACCTGCCCGGGTGATTCGGGCGATGTAGCCGAAGAGCACCATGACCAGGCACATGGCCGGAAGGATCAGGTGCTTGTACTGCGTGAAGACCCCCGCACCTTCGGGAGGGGTGGCCGATACCGGCAACCACTTGAGCTTGACGCCGAAGACGAGGATGAAGAACACCGCCCAGACGAACTCCGGGATCACGGCGGCGGAGAGACCGCCGATGGTGATGATCCGGTCGATCGGCCGGCCGCGCCGAAGCGCCGCGACAATGCCGCCGAGGATGCTCGCCGGCACGACGAGAAGGAACGCGAGCCCACCGAGCTTGGCCGACTTGCCCAACGCGGTGAACATCTTGTCCGACACTGGGACGTCGTAGTTGAGCGACTGGCCGAGATCGCCGCGGAGGGTGTCGGTGAGCCACGACACGTATTGCACGGGTATCGGACGATCGGTGCCGAGTTCCTTATTCAGCTGTTTGATCGCTTCCGCATCGGCGAAAGGACCGAGGATCTTGCGTCCCACGTCACCCGGGAGGAGATGGGTGGCGAAGAACACCAGCAGCGACAGCATGAACAGGGTGAATACGGCGAGGAGAAGACGGCGGAGGAGAAAACGCGTCATGCAGGTGAACTCGCTTCGGGCCGGGGCCTGGCAGGTGGTGGGACTCGCGCCACTGCGTTCGGCGCAAGCGAAGGGTCGAGAAGCCGGACGGCCCGTGCAACTGGTGTTGCAACGGGCCGTCCGGTCAGTGCTGAGTTGTCGACGGCGTCAGGCCATCAAATCCCGCTAGGCGAGCTTGGCCCGAGTGGTCTCGATATTGCCCATGCCGTTGGTGTAAGCGGCAGCGAGGCCTTTCTTGTACACGTCGAGGATGCCGTCGAAGTAGGTGAAGCCGATCGGGGAGTCCTCGAGGAGGACCTCCTGCATCTTCTTTGCCTGGGCCTTCTGGACCGTCACGTCGCCCGACGCGATGTAGGACTTCGCGGCGGTGTCGAAAGCCGGATTCGAGTAGTGCGCAGCATTCCACACGCCGCCGGTGATGACGGCCGAGTTCAGATAGACGTTGGGAACGCCGCGGTGGCCGTATTCCGTGATGCCGAAATCGGAGTTGAGCCAGCTCGGCGAACGCTTGTCGTCGTAGTACGCCGAGCCGTCGTCGTCAGCAATGTCGATGTTCACGTTGATCCCGATCTCCTTGGCCGACTGCTTCACGACCTGGGCGAAGAGCTTGATGTCGGCGCGGCCCCAGGTGGACAGCGTGACGTCGAAGCCGTCAGGCTTGCCCGCCGCGGCCATAAGGGCCTTGGCCTGGGCGATGTCCTTCTTGCGCTGGGCCGTGGACTTGTCGGACGTGGCGTAGACCGGGCCGACGGGCGTGTCGTTGCCGATCACACCGAAGCCGTCGACGACGCCGGCAACAAGGCCTGGGCGGTCGAGGGTGAGCAACATGGCCTGGCGCAGCCGCTTGTCGGCCGAGAAGGGGCCCTTGTCGCAACGGAGGTGGAGTTGCAGGTGACGGTTGGTCGGTGACGAGGCAACCACGAAGTTCGGGTCGTTGCGTAGCGTCGAGGCGGTAGTCGCCGAGGCCGGCGCGTCCCAGTCGTTCTGACCGGACTGGAGCGCGGCGAGGCGGGCCGCGTCGTCCTTGTACTGGGTGATCTGCAGGCGCTCGAAGTTGGGCTGGCGGGCCTTGTCCCAGTAGTTCGGGTTGCGCTTGAACGTGACGCCCTGATCGACGACGTACTTCTCCATGATCCAGGGTCCGGCACCGATGAAGGTCTTCTCCCAGTCGCCGGCATAGTCCTTCGGCAGGATGACCGAGTTGTAGTTGGTCGAGCCCACCAGATTGGGCCACGAACCCACGGGCTGCAGGAGCTTGAACTGCACGGTGTAGTCGTCGACCTTGGTCGTGCCGCCCTTGTCGAGGACGCCCTTGAACACCGACAGGGCGTTGGACTTGTTGACCGGATCGGCGAGGCGATCGAACGTGGCGACCACATCGTCAGCCGTGAGCTTCTTGCCGTTGTGGAACGTGATGCCCTTGCGGATCTTGAAGGTCCACACCGTGGAATCGGCGTTGGGCTTCCACGACTCGGCAACCCGTGGCTCGAGCACGCCCTTGTTGTTCTCCCACGCCAGGTACTCGCCCGCCATACCCAGGAGAAGGAGTGCGCCGCCGTTGTTGATGATCACCGGGTCGAGCTTCGAGCCGGGAGCGAGGGTGCTGATCTTGAGGAGCGGCTTGCGCTTGGTGGCAGCAGCCTTCTTGGTGGCCGCGGTCGCCGCCGGGGTACCGAGGAGGACACCGGCCAGCGGAATGGACATGCCTGCGGTCGTGGCGAGCCGCATGAACTGACGACGGGTGAGGCCACCGGACCGCAGTTCGTCGACGTAGTGGTTTTCGCGCTCGGTCAGCGATCGTCGGAGGTCGTCATTGGTCATGTTGGTTCCTCTGTTGTGTGGCGGCGTGGAGTGCCGGCGCCGAAGTGTTGGCCCGGCGTTTCTACCCTGGGATGTGACGTACGTCAACTGACCGGTGTTCGCTCGCCGCTGCTTGCCTGGTCAGAGTGGGGCGATCGGCTCGGCGCGAAACACGGAATTCACACAGCGCCGGGGTCAATGCCGGGATGCTCAATCGGCAGAGGTTCGCAGCGACCGCAGGTCGGCACGCTCCGGATTGCGTCCCGCGAGGATGTCGTCCGCACGCTGACGGACTCCGTTCAGCATCTCCGGGTGGGAGAAGATCCAGAAGTTCTCGTCGACGACGGCATCGTGGACGAGGTCGGCGATGGCCGACGGCGGGAGCCCCGCCGCCAGCACCGACGCGACGTATTCACTTCGGGCCAGAT
>JANPDB010000923.1:0-5248 GCA_031431255.1 Acidimicrobiia bacterium
GCCGTGCTGGCGTTGGCGTACCGGGACGGCGGTGCGGCGTGCCTGTCGGTGCTCACCGACGTCGACCACTTCGGCGGCTCCGTCGAGGACCTCCAGGTCGCCCGAGCGGCGTCGGGCCTCCCGGTGATCCGCAAGGACTTCACCGTCGGCGAGCTCGATGTGTACGACGCCCGCCTGATGGGGGCCGACTGCGTGCTGCTCATTGCTGCGGCGCTCGACGACGACGAGCTCCTGCGGTTCCATGATGCCGCCACGAGTGTCGGCCTCGACGCCCTCGTAGAAATCCACGACGAGGACGAACTCGACCGAGCCCTCGCCGTCGGGGCAACGCTCGTCGGGGTGAACCAGCGCGACCTGCGGACGTTCTCCGTCGACCACGACCGGGCCCGACGCGTCGGCCGGGCGATGCCGTCGACGGTGGTCCGCGTCGCGGAGTCGGGTGTCCGTGGATCCGCCGACGCCGGGTCACTCGCTGAAGCCGGCTTCGACGCGGTTTTGGTCGGCGAGAGTCTGGTCACCCTCCGCGACCCGGCCGAAGGCGTGCGCGCGCTGCGCGGCCTTGGCTGACGCTGCTTCTGCTGGCCTGGGTCAGCTCACGTCCATTGGGTCGGGGTGTGTGCACTGGTGAAACCCAGCCGACCCGGTGACGCTCAGCTGACCCAGTGAACCTCAGCTGACCCGGTGACGCTTGTCTGACCCGAGACCCGGCAAGGGCGGCTGCTACTCGTTCTGCCAGTCGTAGGGGGCGTTGTCCTCGACGAGGTAGCCGGGTAGCGCGGCTGCGGCGGCGCGGGCATTGCGGATGAACGACGCGACCTTGCGCGGGTCTTTGCGTCCGGCCGACGCCTCGGTTCCCGACGCGACGTCGACACCCCAGGGCCGAACGCGGCGCACGGCATCGGCCACGTTGAGGGCGCTCAGACCGCCCGACAGGATCAGCTTGCGACCCTCGGGCAGGCCGTCCGCGAGCGACCAGTCGAAGACCTCGCCTGATCCGGGGTTGGCGTTGTCGAGCATGATCAACTCGACCGGATAGCGCTTCGCCTTGCCGATTTCCGGGTCGCCGGCGGCGAACACCTTGATGGTGACGCCGACCCGCGCCGCGACGTCGGCGGCCTCCGCGGCCGATTCGCGTCCGTGAAGTTGCGCTCCGTTGAGCCCGCACCGCAACACGATGTCGACGACGCGGTCGGGCAGGTCATCGCGGAACACCCCGAAGGTGATGACTTCGGGAGGCAGTCGCTTGACGATGTCGGCCGCGACCGTCGGAGCGACCTGGCGTTTCGAACCGGCGGCGAAGATGAACCCGAGCGCATCGGCACCCAGCGCGACGCACAGCAGCGCGTCTTCTTCGTTGGTGATCCCGCAGATCTTCACGAAGAGCCCGTTCGGCGCCAGTTCCTCGGCGCGCAGATGTCCAGTCACCTACGTAGTTTGCCTGGCGAGGGCCCTTTCGTGCGGGACGTTTCTGATCGCGTGCTCTACGGGCGTGTCGGTGGTCCGATTCTCGGGCATCGGGCCGAGGATCCGCCGATCCCGATACGAGGCTCAACGGCGCAGGGCAAAGCGGCATCGCCGATGTCGTTGACGGTCCAGCGGCGAACTGCGCTTGACTGGCAGGGCACACGCGCCATGGCCTCTGGCCGGTCGCAGAACACGTTCTCGGAGCCGCACCCATGACTGACCTAGCCCAGAAACCCTCGATCTCCGCCGGAGGCGTGCCGTCGCTGATGGGCGATCCGACCGATGACGGCCGCTTCGGCGAGTTCGGCGGCCGCTTCGTCCCCGAGACGCTCGTCCCGGCCTGCGAGGAACTCGAGATCGCGTTCCGCGCTGCCTGGACCGACCCGGCATTCCGCTCCGAGTACGAGACGATCCTGAAGGAATACGCCGGTCGGCCGACGCCGGTCACCGAGTGCTTCCGGCTCTCGGAGCGCCTCGGGGTGCGGGTCTTCCTCAAGCGCGAGGACCTCGCCCACACGGGTTCGCACAAGATCAACAACGTCATCGGCCAGGCTCTTCTTGCGAAGCGGATGGGCAAACGCCGGATCATCGCGGAGACCGGCGCCGGACAACATGGCGTCGCCGCGGCGACCGCATGCGCTCTGCTCGGACTCGAATGCGTGGTCTACATGGGTGCCGTCGATGTCGAACGCCAAGCGCTCAACGTGTTCCGCATGAAGCTGCTCGGTGCCGAGGTTCGTCCCGTGCATTCCGGATCCCGGACCCTCAAGGACGCGGTGAACGACGCCATGCGAGCCTGGCTCGCCGAAGTCGAGGACACCTACTACCTCCTCGGGTCGGTGATGGGTCCCCATCCGTACCCCTGGATGGTTCGGGAGTTCCAGCGGATCCTCGGCGACGAAGCTCGGGTCCAGATCCGGGCCATTCTTGGTGGGAAGGACCCCGACTACGTGATGGCGTGCGTTGGCGGTGGATCGAACGCCGCGGGCATCTTCGGCGGCTTCGTCGACACGAACGCCAAGCTCATCGGCGTCGAACCCGAGGGCGGCGCGGCGGTCGGTCACGGCGTGCAAGGGATCGTGCACGGCATGAAGTCCTTCTTGTTGCAAGACGAATTCGGCCAGGTGCTCGAAGCTCACTCGATCTCGGCCGGTCTCGACTATCCCGGTGTCGGTCCGGAGCACGCGCACCTTGCGACCACCGGCCGAGCTCGCTATGTGCCGGCCGGCGACAACGCGGTGCTCGCTGCCCTCGGCGTGCTCGCGGAGACCGAAGGAATCATCGCCGCACTCGAGTCGTCGCATGCGATTGCCGAACTGATCCGCGCCGCCGGCACCGGCGAGATCGAAGAAGGGGCAACGGTGCTCGTGAACCTCTCCGGCCGTGGCGACAAGGATGCCGACCAGGTGATGAACAAACTGGCCCTCTGCCGGTCCCGTCCGTGTGTGCCGGTGTGCGAAGGATGCCCGAGGCGATGAGCGGTCCCGCCACGTTCGAAGACCTGATCGGCACCGGCCGCATCGAGACGGCGTTCCGTGCCTCGCGAGACGCCGGGCGCAAGCTGCTCGTTCCTTTCGTGACCGGTGGTGTCACCGACGACTGGGTCGACATGGTGCGTGCATGCGCGGCTGCCGGAGCCGACGCGATCGAGATCGGGATCCCGTTCTCCGACCCCGTGATGGACGGTCCCGTCATTCAAGACGCATCGGTGCGCGCGCTCGCCCGTGGCGCCACGCCGCTCTCGGTGCTCGCGGAGGCCTCGAAGGCTGACGTCGGCATTCCGCTCGTGGCGATGACGTCGTACAACATCGCATTCCGCTTGGGACACCAGCGCTACGCCACGATGCTCGCTGACAACGGGTTCTCCGGAACGATCCTCCCCGATCTCCAACTCGACGAAGCCGACAACTGGATCAGCGTGGCCGCCGATCACCACATCGAGAACGTCCTCCTTGCTGCCCCGACCACACCGGACGATCGTCTCGCCCGCATCTGCGCTGCGTCGCGTGGTTTTGTGTACGGCATCGGCACGATGGGCGTCACGGGGGAGCGCGCCTCACTCGCCGCTTCCGCATCGGTGATCGCGACCCGCCTCAAGGCGGCGACCGATCGACCGGTGCTGATCGGCATCGGCGTCTCGAACGGAGAGCAGGCCGCCCAGGTTGCCGCGATTGCCGACGGAGTGATCGTCGGGGCGGCGCTGGTTCGACGGATCCTCGAAGGGCGTGGTCCCGAGGGTGTTGCCGCGTTCATCACGGAACTCCGCGACGCCATCGACAGTCTTTGACGGGGCGAAGCACCGCGGCGCGGCGAGGGTGCGTCCGGACGTTGAACGGCTCGCCGTCGACGGTCGTGATTGTCCGATTTGGTGTTGATCGTCCGAAAGCGCTGCTCGGGCACTAACCTTGCCGATGTCCGACGCCGGTCGGCGCGTTGAGGAATGCACATGACTGACGACAACACGACTCCCGAAGAAGTTTCGGGAGTCGACGCTGCGGCCGCTCCGGTTGCCGAAGCTCCCGCTCCTACCCACCCCGATGGCGATCACCTCGAGGCGTCCGTCGCCAGCGATGTGGCCGCAGTCGCCGAGGTGTCCTCGCCCGAAGTCGCCCCTGCCGACGAGCCCGCAGCGTCAGGGCCCGCCGCCGAGCCCACCTCGGTGAGCGCCGTCGACCAGTCCCCGGATGCGGTCACAACCGCGCCGGCCGATGATCCGTCGGCCGTCGAGCCAGCGGCGTCCGACACGACGGACCTCGTGGCCGAAGCCGCCTTCATCGACGCGGCGTCCGGAGAGTCGGGCACCGCGGACGCAGAACCTGCCGCGCCAGTCTCGGAGTTCGTCGCCCCAGTCTTCGTGTACCAGCCCGGCGACATCGTCCCCGGAGTGATCTCGGTGGTCGGTGCCAACGGTATCGAAGCCGACCTCGGCGATGGCGCTGTTGCAGTGATCCCGCGCGCCGAACTCGTCGGCACCGACGAACCCGCCGTGGGCGACGCGGTCGAAGGCACCGTCACCAAGCTGCAGACCGGAACCGGTCGCTATGTGATCTCGCCCAAACGCGCCGCCCGCACGCGTGCCTGGGCCCGCATCACCGCTGCGCACGAGTCGGGCGAGCCGGTCACGGGAACGGTCACTTCGACCACCAAGGGCGGACTGATCGTCGATCTCGGCATCCGGGCATTCCTGCCGGAATCGCTGGTCGATGTGCGGCGCGGCACCAACCTGTCGTCGCTGGTCGGCCAAGAGGTCGAAGTCGTGGTCATCGAGGCCGAGCTGTTGTCAGGTGAACGTGCCGCGGTGGAACGCCGGGGCGAGAAGGTCGTCGTCAACCGCAAGATGCTCATGGGCAAGGTGCGCGATGCGCAACGAGCCGAGATGCTGGCGTCGATCTCGGTCGGTCAGAAGTTCACCGGACCGGTCACCGCCGTGACCGATTTCGGCGCCTTCGTCGACATCGGCGGTGCCGAAGGCCTGGTGCACGTGAGCGAGCTGGCGCACCGCCAGGTTCGCAAGCCGTCCGATGTGGTCAAGGTGGGCGACATCATCGACGTGATCGTCAAGGAGATCCGCGGCGACAAGGGCAAGATCAGCCTCTCGCGCAAAGCCGCGCTGCCGAGTCCGTGGAAGGCGTTCCAGAACGTCCACCAGGTCGGCGATCTGGTCTACGGCACGGTCACCGGCACGGCCGAGTTCGGCGCGTTCGTGCAGGTCGAGGGCGAGGGTTTCGAGCCGATCGAAGGGCTCATCCATATCTCTGAGCTGAGCCGCTACCGGGTCGAGCAG
>JANPDB010000924.1:0-8038 GCA_031431255.1 Acidimicrobiia bacterium
AGAAGCACTCCGGCACCGAGCGCGCCCGCGGCATGGAGGATCCGGCGGCGGGTCATGGCCACCTCGACCGGGTCGGTCGCGGCGAAGTCGTCGGGGCTCGAGATCGTTGTCATGACGAACGAGTGTGGATGAGTTGCGTGAGCGTCGGGTGAGAACCGCTAGAGAGCAGGTCAGACCTCAGACGACGATGTCGACCGGCGCTCGGGTCAACGCGATCGGGCCCTCGGAGGTGACCACGTAGAGATCCTCGATCCGAACCCCACCGGAACCGGGGAGATACACTCCCGGTTCGATCGTGACGAGGTCTCCGTCGCAGATGGCGTTGCGCGAAGTGGTGCCGAGCCACGGAAGCTCGTGGATCACCAGTCCGGTGCCATGGCCGAGACCGTGGACGAAGCGCTCACCCCAGCCCGCTGCCTCGCACACCTGACGGGCGATCCGGTCGAGAGCGACGCACGAGATGCCCGGCGTGATTGCCGCAGCAGCCTCGTCATGCGCGGCACGCACCACTGCGAAGTGACGCTGCTGCGCCTTCGATGGTTCGCCGACGTAGATCGTGCGGGTCATGTCGGAGTGGTAGCCGTCGATCAGCGCGCCGAAATCGCAGATGACTTCGTCACCTTCGACAATCACTCGAGCACCCGTCTCATGATGAGGACGGCTGGCGTTCGGCCCGGAAGCAACGATCGTGTCGAACGACACCGCGTCGGCCCCGAGGGCGATCATGGCGCTGTCGAGTGCTCGCTGGAACGCCCGCTCGGTGACTGCGCCGCTCAGCATCGACGCCACCTGGGCCAACGCAGCGTCGGCGATGGCCGCGGCCCGAGCCGTGCGGGCGATCTCACCGAGCGATTTCGTCCGCCGGAGCCGTTCTACCAGGTTCGTCACCGCCACCCAGGTGACGGCGGGGACGTCGGCGACCAATGCATCGTGGTCGGCCCACGAAAGCGATGACGCTTCGAGTCCGACCGTGGTGTACCCAGCCGCGGCCACATGCTCACGCAACCAGGCTTGTTGTTCCGATTGACTGCGCCGAACCACGACTTCGACCGACGAGCCTGATGCGGCGATCTCCTCGGCGGCGCGTTCCTCGTAGCGGGCATCGGTGAGGAGGAATGCGCTGCCGAACGAAATCAGTAGGCGCGCAGATGATCCCGTGAAGCCACTAAGCGCGCGTATGTTATCGAGACTGGTGACGAGCACGGCGTCGAGCGCATCGTTGTGCCCGATCAGTGCCTGTAGGGCCGACAATCGCGCCGACGACGAAACCGGCGGGAGATCCCCGAGCGGCACGTCGAGTGACCAAGCGTGCTCCAGGACCGCCCGGACCTCCGCCGCTGAGGGCGCGGGGAGCACCGCGGAGGTGGAGGCGTCGATCTCGGTGGTCATGACAGGTCGGGAGTGATCGTTCAGCCGTGAAGACCGAGCAGACGGACCGCACCCTCGACGGCGAGCGCGTAGCCGTGGCCACCGAAGCCCTGCACCGAGCCGTGCACGACCGGTGCGATGACACTCGTGTGCCGCCACTTCTCGCGGGCGTGGGTGTTGGAGATGTGCAGCTCCACCCGGACTCCTTCGAATGCGCTGAGCGCGTCGGCGAGAGACCAGGCGTAGTGGGTCAGCGCGCCGGCGTTGATGACGATGGCGGCGCAACGATTGCGGGCACCCTGCACCGCGTCGACGAGGGTCGCCTCGTCATTGGATTGCAGGTGCTCGAGGTCGCATCCCGCGGCGTCAGCGATAGCGCGAGCCGTGGCCACGTGGTCGTCGAGTGTTGCCGTCCCGTAGATGGTCGGCTCGCGCAATCCGAGGAGGTTGAGGTTCGGGCCGGAGAGCAGCAGCACGATCGGCCGTACGGAACTCATCGAATCGCCTCCAGGGCATCGAGCAACACGGATTGGTCGACGCCGACGACAGACTCGATGCCGTTCGGTCCGTCGAGCACGAACGTGACGCCGTCGAGCGCCTTCTTGTCGCGTCCCATGAGGAGCAGCAGTTCGTCGGCCGAAAGGCCCGCCGGAAGGGTGGTGGCGAGGTCGTAGGCGCCGACGACCCGACAATGCTCGGCGGCCCGAGCTGCGTCGATACGTCCGAGGCGATGGGCGACCTCGGCAACGTAGACGAGGCCGATCGCCACCGCCTCGCCGTGCATCACGTCGAAGTTGGTGGCGCGCTCGATGGCATGGCCGAGCGTGTGCCCGTAGTTCAGGATGGCCCGCCGTCCGCCCTCGCGCTCATCGGAGGCCACGACCTCCGCCTTGATGCGGATGCACGCAGCGACGCGGTTCTCGATCGACGGGTCGTCGAGCTCTCCCGGCCGGTCGGTGAGGAAGTGGTACTTCGCCATCTCGCCCAGTCCACTGCGGTATTCCCGGGCCGGCATCGAGGCGAGGAAGTCGGTGTCGCAGATGACTGCGCTCGGCTGCCAGTAGGCGCCCACGAGGTTCTTGCCTTCAGGCAGGTTCACGCCGGTCTTGCCGCCGATGGCGGCATCGATCATGCCGAGCAGGGTGGTGCTCACGTAGACCGTGGCGATGCCCCGGTGATACACCGACGCGGTGAACCCACCGAGGTCGGTCACGCGTCCACCTCCTACGGCGATGACGACGTCGTTGCGGGTCATGCCCCACTGGGAGAACGAGGAGCAGAGCTGGCCGACGGTGTCGAGCGTCTTCGTCGACTCACCGTCGGGGATCGTGAAGACCCGCTGCTCGATGCCGGTGGTGAGCTCGTCGAGGTCGATGGCGTCGGCGAGCGAGGCTTCGGTGACGATGGCGGCACGGCGGGCCGAGGGCACCGCGGCGGCGAGTGCCTTGGCGAGCTCGTGGCGGACGCCCGCTCCGACCAGCGCGTCGTAGCCCCGGTTGTCGGGAAGCGGGACACGCACGGACTGCATGCCCTTCAGTCTGCCCGCTCTCCGGTGCCATCTCGATGACCGGTTGACGGTTCGCACCGCAGCGACTGCGCCGCGCCGCCGCCTCTGCGCCGCCGCACATCACGCCCGCTGTGCCGCACATCGGCCCCCGCCCGCCGCACATCAGCCTCATTTGGCAGATTCCACTGCGAAAATCGTCGATGTGCGGCAGGAACAGGGCGATGTGCGGCAGGAACAGTGATGTGCGGCGGGAGTGCGGGGCGGCGGGGGCGAACCGGTAGCGTTCGACCGCCGTCCACGACCCGGTGGCGGCGATGAACCGAAGGGCAGCAACCGATGGCTCGACCAGTGCTTCTCGTCCATGGCTGGGGTGGCTCCTATGCCACAACGTGGCAGGCTCCGGGCTGGGACATGCTCCTCGGCGACATCGGCAAGACCGACATCATCGGGGTCGACCTCCTCGGTCACGGCACCGCGCCGAAGCCCCACGACCCCGCCGACTACGCCGACCTCGGCAGCCGTATCGTCGACGCCCTACCGCCCGAACCGGTCGACGCGGTTGGTTTCTCCCTCGGGGCCATGACCCTGTTGCACACCGCCACCCGGCACCCCGATCGATTTCGAAGGATCGTCCTCGCCGGCATCGGCAACGGGCTGCTCGACCCTGACCCGACGGCCCCCAGCCGGGCGGACGCCATCGCGGAGGCGATGCGCGGCGACGGTGACTCGTCGGACAACTGGGCGCAGGCCATGTCGCGCTACGCCCAGCAGCCCGGCAACGACCCCGACGCGCTCATCGCCGCGCTGCGCCGTCCGATGCCGGCCGATCCGGTGACCCGCGAGTCGTGCCAGCGGGTCTCGGCCAAGGTGCTCGTGTGCATCGGCGACAAGGACTTCGCCGGACCCGCCGATGCCCTCGCCGCAGCGCTCCCCGACGCCACGTTGAAGGTGCTGAAGAACACCGACCACTTCGCCACGCCGGAGGCTTTCGGCTTCATCGATGCGGTTCTGAACTTCCTCGGATGATCATTCCCGGAGAACGCTGACAGATTGCGGTTGCGGCCCGCTGTTCATCGTCCGATACTGACTGTTCCGGAGCACGTCGTTCCCCGACAGAACTAGAGGAACAACCTTGCCGTCAACGGTGACCGATGTGGGCGAAAACCACCCTGCGGCGAGCGCGTCGATCTTCCTTGCGTCGTTGCCGATGTTCGACTTCGACGAATTGCAGCCGGCCCACGATGCCCTCTGGTCTGCGGTCGCCGACGAACTCCGACGCTTGGGCATCGACGCACCTTGCACGCTCACTCGGCCCGAAGTCCCGCTCAGCAGCCACTGGCGGCACCCCGATCTCCTGTTCAGTCAGACGTGCGGCTTTCCCTACGCGGCGTACTACCGTCCGCATCTCTCGCTCATCGGCACGTTCCACTACGCCCTTCCCGTCGACGATGGACCGGGCTTCTACCGATCCCTGCTGGTCGCCCGTTCCGCCGATCGCCGCATTGCCGCTGATCCGACTGCCACCGATCTCCGCTCGTTCTCCGGTGCGACCGTGGCGATCAACAATACCGACTCGCTTTCTGGATGCGTCAGCCTCGGGGTCACCCTTCTCGACTGTGGCGTCGATCAGGTCGGCGACGTGATCGTCACCGGCGCCCACGCGGACAGTCTCGCGGAGATGCAGGCGGGACGGGTCGACCTTGCGATCATTGATGCACTTACGTTTGCGCTGCTGTCCGACGTGCGGCCAGCCGCTGTCGAGGGCGTCACCGTCATCGGGCGCGGACCCCAGATTCCCTGTACGCCCCTCGTCACCGGACAGGCGGACTTGGTCGAGCCGATCCGGGCGGCGCTCCCCGTGGCCTTGGCCCGGGTCGCGCCGTCGGTGCTGGAAGCGCTTCGGATACGAGCGTTCGTCGAACACTCCGACGAGGACTACACCCCGACGATACCCATGGGTGAACGGGCCAGCGAACTCATGCCGGTCGCCGAGGAGTGATTGCCACGGTGCGCTCGACCCCGGAAGTCTCACCGGTTGCCTAGCCTCGTCCCATGACCAAGAACGTTGTGGTGACCGGAGCGAACCGCGGCCTCGGACTCTCGCTTGCGCGTGCGTACATCGCCGAGGGCCATCACGTCTACGGGGGTTGCCGCACTCCTGAGTCCGCCGACGCGCTGC
The DNA here is from genome assembly GCA_031431255.1 of Acidimicrobiia bacterium. GTDB lineage: Bacteria > Actinomycetota > Acidimicrobiia > Acidimicrobiales > JANYDT01 > JANLQX01. Next base: position 5,055 of record JANPDB010000924.1, read on the forward strand.
GTTCATTGGGCGCCGAAGCCCTGCGCTTCGACGCGGCCGACTTCGCATCGATCGACGCCTTCGCCGAAGCGATCGGCGACCGTCCTGTCGACACGGTCATCAATTGTGCCGGCGTCGATGCAAGAGCTTTCGGGGCAGACGACACAAACCGAGGCGCGCTTACGATTTCGGCGGAACACTTCGAGGCGGTCATGCGGGTGAACGTCACCGGACCGCTACTTCTGGTGGAGCGTCTCAGCGCAAGGCTGCGCGCATCCGAGGGGACCGTCGTGAACATCTCGTCACAGATCGGGTCGCTCGCCATCGCCCATACGATGAGCCGAGACGTCTCCTACGCCGCGTCGAAGGCGGCGCTCAACATGGTCACCGCCAAGCAGGCCCAGGCACTCGCTGCCGACGGGGTCACCGTCATCACCATGCACCCGGGATGGCTGCGAACCGATATGGGCGGGCCGAACGCAGCCCTCGACCCCGACGATACCGCTCGGCAGATCTACGCCACCATCGAAGGACTCACACCTGCACAGAACGGCCAGTTCCTCCGCTGGGACGGCACGGTCCACCCCTGGTAATTGCGACTCACGGGGTGTCACAGCCGGTTTCGCCCAATGAGCCCATCAGGACGGTCTCGGAGAAGTGGGGACTCGCTTCCTCAAAGAACTCTTCCAAATTCTTCGGAATCCTGTCGCCCGCCCTCGAATCCGTCATACCCCTTTCGTACACTTGTACGCATGGACTTCAGCGGACCAGACGAGATCATGGGTGAACTTCACCGCGTGAACTTCGCCGCCGCCGACAAGTCCACGATTCTCAGCGCACTCACCAGCGTGCAACGCCTCCGCGGGTTTCTCGACGCCGTCGAGATTGACCTTGCGCACCGCCTCAACGTCCTCACCCACAACGCACCTGCCGAACTCGCCACCGCGACACAACGATCCCGCCACGCCGGCGACCGGGTTTACGCACGTGCCGCTGCCCTCGCTGCGGTTCCCTCATTCGCCGCGTTGTTGGAGGCGGGCCGCCTCCAGGGTGCACACGTCGACACCGTCGCCAAAGTCAGGCGCACGGTCGAGGCGAAACATGCTTCCGCATTCGCCGCGGCGTTGCCAGAAATCGTGGCGTCAGCAGCATCGTCCAATGCCACACCCGACGATCTCGCCCGCACCTTGAACCGAACCGCACGGGCGCTCGAGAACGACGACGGGATGACCCGCTTCACCCAACAACGACGCGACACCGCGTTGCACACCTGGACCGACAAACGAACCGGCATGTTCCGACTGTCGGGCCGATTCGACCCGTTGAGCGGTGTGATGCTGCACGGTCATCTTCAGGCCATGGTCGCCGCGTTGTTCGCCGAACGCGTCCCCTCCTCCTGCCCAACCGACCCCGGCGCGAAACAAGACCATCTCCGCGCCCTCGCCCTCCTCGCGCTAACCATGCAGCAACAGCCGGTCGGGCTCGCCGTCGTTCCCGACAACGCGACCTCATCGTCGGACTCGTCCGACTCGTCGTTCGGCGAAGGCGAAGACAACGGTGCCAACGACGCAAACCGCAGCAATGTCGGGACCGACGACGAGTTCGACGAATGGTCACCCTTCTTCCGTGGCGGGCCCACCAGATTCGGGCGGCCCGAGATCGTCGTCGTCGTCGACGCCCGACAACCACCCTCGACGCGAACGGCAAGACGCCGGTCATCGACTGGGGCCTCCCCGTCGAACTTCCACCACGAGTGCTCGAAGACCTGTTCGCCCGCGCCGACGCCCACCCGATCATCGTCCACAACGGCATCGTGCTCCACGCACCCGGCGACATGAACCTCGGGCGCAGTACCCGGCTCGCGTCCCGTGCCCAGCGACGCGCTCTACGCGCTCTCTACCCCACCTGTGCCGTACCCGGCTGCGGCGTGGCGTTCGAGTTCACTAAACCCCACCACGTCCACTACTGGGAACACGGCGGGCCAACCGACCTTCACAATCTCCTCCCGGTCTGCTGTAAACATCACCACGCAATCCATGAAGGCGGCTGGAAACTCGCACTCCAACCCGACCGCACCCTCACCATCACCTACCCAGGTGGCGGGGTCCAAACCACCGGACCACCACCACGCATCCGGGCCGCCTGAGCGCGGCGCGGCGGCACGGACGAGTGCGACATCCGTCAAACTCGCCCGACACCCGACCATCCCGCTGCGTGGGCAACACCCCGAAGCGCCTCAGCTCGGCCACGGCAACACACGACCATCGACGAGCGGTCGAAACGTTCCTTGACAACCGAATCCCGCCCGGGCGCCGGCGAACGCGCCGGCCGAGAATGCGGCCAGCTCAGCGCGAAGCGAGCGCGCCTTCGCGCCACTGCTCCGTGGCCTCGACCTCGTTGAAGGTGAAGAGGTGAATCGACTCGATGCCGAGTCGATCGGCGTCGTCTTCCAGGGGGCGGATCAGCGTGGAGGGGTCGTAGCCACCGGGCGAGAGGAGGCGTCCGACGGTGGCGCGGTTCTTCTTCAAGAAGCGCAACGACGTACCGATGCCGAGGCGGGCGCCCATGGTGAGGAGCTTGGTGCGGTCGACGACGCCGGGGATGCCCAGGTGCACGGTGGAGCGCAAGCCGGCGGCGCGCTCGGCCTCGAGCCAGGTGCGGATCATCTTCGGATCGAAACACATCTGTGTACTTACGAATGATGCGAGACCGGCACCCTCGACGATGGCTTGTTTGGCGTGCGTCGCTTCGTGGAGCACCTTGCGGTCGATCATGGCGTGACCGTCGGGATAGCCGGCGAAGCCGATGGTCGAGAGGCCGTGGTCGGCGACAGCGAACGCGCGTAGGAACTCGATACCGTCCGCGTACGGACCCGACGGCTTCTCCTGGTCACCGCCGATGACAAACGCCGAGCGAACCCCTTCACGACGGAACCACGCGGCGATGCGGGCAACGTGGTCCGGGCCTTCGACCATGCGGGCGGCGAGGTGCGGGATCGGCGTGTG
>JANPDB010000925.1:0-3606 GCA_031431255.1 Acidimicrobiia bacterium
GTGGACGCCCCAGCGAGCGATCAAGATCGCTCTGGCCCTCGGCTCCATCGGGCTCGGCCTCTACTTCGTGAGATCGCTCGACTTCGCTCCCGGCGAGCTCGTCAGCGGTCTGTTCCGCAAGGACGGCTACCTCAGCAGAGCTCTGCCGCCGACCTTCACCTCGACCAACTCCGACGGGCTGGACCCTCGCAGCGAGTGGGGAGTGACCGCCAATGCGCTGGTCCGCACGCTGCTGATGGCCTGGGCCGGAACCGGCTTCGCCGCCATCCTGTCGTTCCCGGTCGGACTCGCCGCAGCCCGCAACACCACGCCGCATCGCTTCGTCGCTGCCGCAGCCCGCGCGCTCATCTCGTTCTGCCGGGCCACGCCGGAAATCGTCTTTGCGACAGTCTTCGTGCTCATCGCGTCGATCGGCGAGAAGGCCGGAGTGCTGGCCCTGGCCGTTCACTCGATCGGCATGCTCGGCAAGTTGCTCGCCGATCGCATCGAGGAGATCGATGAGAAGCCGCTCGAAGCGGCTCGAGCAGCCGGCGCCACCCGTCTCCAGGTGATCTACAACGCCGTGCTCCCCCAGGTCACGCCGAGCTGGGTGAACAACATCCTCTACCGCTTCGACATCAACCTCCGGGCTTCCGCGGTGCTGGGATTCGTCGGAGCCGGCGGCATCGGCCTGCTGCTGCAGAGCGACCTCAAGAACGCCACCCGTTACCCACTGGGCATGGCTACCGCGCTGTCGCTGGCCGCCGTCATCATCATCGTCGAGCTGTTCTCGTCGAGGGTCCGCAACCACCTCAAGGGCGCGGAAGCACGGATGTCGCGCGAAGCCCGTGAAGGCACGGCCCTGGCGCCCATCCCGGGCGCACCAGTTTCGCTGACCCCGCCCTGGACGTTGCAGAGGCTCGGGTTTCTCGGATTCGTCTGGGGCGGCATCGGTCTCTGGCTCTACTGCATGCTCTCGACGGGCCTGCTCGGCATTCGCACCCTGCGGCCGTTCGGCATCCCCGTTCCACTTCCCCAAGCTGCGGCGATCCCCCTGAAGGGCCTGTCGCAGATCGGCAAGTACTGGCCCGACTGGAACACGGTCGGCTACCTCTACAAGGGCGAGCTCCTGTCGGGCCACTCGGCCTGGTGGCACGCATGGCGCGACACGATCTTCATCGCCGGCGGCGCGGCATTCCTTGCGGTCACCTTCGCCATCCCCGCAGCGTTCCTGATCGCTCGGTCGACAACCCCAGGTCGCCCCGTCGCATTCTTCTTCCGCACGTTATTGGTGGGGGTGCGCAGCATCCCTGACATCGCGTTGGTGTTCTTCTTCGTCTCGGCCCTCGGCATCCAGTCGCCCTTCCCGGCGGCGGCAGCGATGGCCCTCGGCACCTTCGCCTTCATCGCCAAACTGACCGCCGACGATCTCGACGGACTCGGCGCAGGCGCGCAGGAAGCCCTGCGAGCCTCGGGAGCAACGAAAGGCCAAGAGGTCATCGGTGCCGTGGTTCCGTCGGCGGTGCCGATGATCGTGGCGAACGCGCTGTACTGCGTCGACATCTGTGTGCGGGGAGGCGTGCTTCTTGGCACGATCGCCGGCGTCGGCGTCGGCTATCTGTTCACCCAGACCGGGTTCCTCCCGAACCCGTTCCAGACGGTCGGCGCGTTCGTGATCTCCACGTTCGTCATCGTGTTCTCGATCGAGCAGCTCGGCGCGCAGATCCGCAAGCGCCTCCTGTAGGCGCGATTGCGTGTTAGGAGAGAGGTTGCCCCAATCCTTAGGGGCTGAACACCTCCGAGCGACGTTGGGAGGTGTTCTGCCCCCATATGTGGGGGCAACCTCTCTCCCATCGTCAGCGGCGCGACGGGCTGAGCGATACCGGAACCGGTCCACCGGTCGGCGCGGCCACGGCATCGGCACCGTTCGAGGCGTGATAGCTCGACCGGGTGAGCGGTGACGCCTCGACATGGGCGAAGCCGAGTGATTGACCATACGCGCGCAGCTCATCGAACTCATCCGGCGCCCACCAGCGGGCGACAGGAAGGTGGGTGGATGTGGGACGCAGGTATTGCCCGACCGTCAGGATGCTCACGCCGACGCTGCGGAGATCAACCATCGCCTCACGGACTTCGTCGGCGGTTTCGCCGAGTCCGACCATCACCCCCGACTTCGTGACGAGCCCCGCTGCAGCGGAACGGGAGAGCAACGAGAGCGAACGCGCGTAGCCCGCGCTCGGGCGCACGGCCCGCTGGAGACGGGCCACGGTTTCGAGGTTGTGGTTGAGGACGTCGGGCCGAGCATCGGAGATCGTCTGGAGCGACGCGGCCGAGCCCTTGAGATCAGAGATAAGCACCTCGACGCGGGCGCCGGACGACCGTTCACGGATCGCTCGGATACATTGAGCCACGTGGGCCGCTCCACCGTCGGCCAGGTCGTCGCGGGCGACCATGGTGAGCACGGCGTGGCGCAGCCGCATCCGTTCGACGGCATCGGCCACGCGGCTCGGCTCATCGGTGTCGGGGGCGAGCGGCTTGGAGGTGTCGACGAGGCAGAACCCGCACGCCCGCGTGCATCGTTCGCCGAGAACCATGAAGGTCGCCGTTCCGGCGTTCCAGCAGTCGAAGATGTTCGGACAGCCCGCCTCCTCGCACACCGTGACGAGGCGAAGGTCGGCGACGGTCTTTTTCAGCGCCCGGTACTCCGGACCCATGTTCGCCTTCACCCGGAGCCATTCCGGTTTGCGTTCAGAGATCGTAAGCGCGCTTGACATCTCTACGCCGGCCCGCGCGAGGCGACCGAGCGCCTTCGACCCGGGGCCCGCGCCGAGCGAGAACGGCGAGAGGTCCTCGGGTCGCTCACGCCACACGACATCGGCGCGGGTGAGACCTGCCGCCGCCCATGTCGTCGTCCTGGCGACCGCGACGACGGCGTCGACGACCTGCTGCATCGATACGTCGACCCCTTCAGCGGCAAACGAGGTGACGCCGAGGTCGGTGATGCCGCACGGAACGATGTGTTCGAACATCGAGAGCACGTCACGATCAACATTGAGCGAGAACCCGTGCATCGATCGACCCCGACTCAGACGAACCCCGACCGCGGCGATCTTCCTCGGAGACGCGGAGGTCGGGGCGACCCAGACACCGTTCCTGCCGCGGAGACGACCCACATCGGTGAGTCCGAGCGACGTGCAGGTATCGATGACCAGCTGCTCGACCATGGTGACGTAGGCGACGGTGTCGGCCATGCCACCCCCGCGCTTGCCGGCAACGCAGAGGACCGGGTACCCGACGAGCTGTCCTGGTCCGTGGTAGGTGACATCGCCACCCCGATCAGCCGTCGCCAGTGTGGCGCCTACGGTGCTGGGCTCGACGAGCACGTTGGCCCGATCAGCGCGGACACCGAGGGTGTACGTCGGCGGGTGTTCCAGCAGCAGGAGGTGGTCGGACGTGCCGCGGAACAGCGCACGCTGAAGGTCGAGTGCCTCCTCGTAGGGCACCCGGCCGAGCCACCGGACGTTCAGCATCGGAACACCATCGCCGGCCGCTTAGAGCTCGGCGCCCCAATCACGGGTTTCGAGGTTCTTCTTGACCTCGTGGAGGAAGCTTGCGGCGTAGGCACCG
>JANPDB010000926.1:0-3873 GCA_031431255.1 Acidimicrobiia bacterium
GGCCGAGCTCGGTCGCTCTGCTTGCTGTCCGCCCTTGGCCGGTTCGCGACTACCGGCCGAGCTCGTTCGCTCTGCTTGCTGTCCGCCCTTGGCCGGTTCGCGACTACCGGCCGAGCTCGTTCGCGATCGAGGTGAGCATGCCGTTCACGTAGCGGTGTGAGTCGTCGGTGGAAAAGCGCTTCGCCAGCTCGACGGCTTCGTTCAAGATGATGCCGCGGTCGACATCGGGTTGATCGAGCAGCTCATAGATCGCCATGCGCATCACGATACGGTCGAGCATCGGCATGCGCGAGATGGGCCAGTCGGGACGGGCGAACTTGCCGATCAGCTCGTCAGCTCGTTCGGCACAGTCCGCCGCGCCGATCGCCAGCGTCGACGCGTACTCCGCCGGCGGGAGGGGAAGCTCGTCGATGATCGTGGCCACGGAGGCACTCTTGGTCTCGGCTTCGTAGAGCAGTTCCATCGCCCGTTCCCTGGCATCGCGCCGCCGCGACGGCGTGGCGCTCACACGCGGGTCAAGTAATCGCCCGTGCGGGTGTCGACTTTGACCTTCTCACCCTGATTCACGAACAGAGGGACCTGGATGACCAGGCCGGTTTCGAGTGTGGCCGGCTTCTTCGCGCCCGACACCCGGTCTCCCTGAATGCCCGGCTCGCACTCCGTGATGACCAACTCGACCGCCGCGGGCAGGTCAATGCCGACGATCTCGTCGTCGTAGGAGTTGATGATCGCGTTGTCCTGTTCCTTCAGGTAGTTCACGGCGTCGCCGAGCTTCTTCGGATCGACTTCGATCTGGTCGTAGGTCCGGTTGTCCATGAAGACGTAGTTGCCGCCATCGCGGTAGAGGAACTGCATCTCGTTCTTCTCGATGATCGCCTGCTCCATCTTCTCGCCCGCCGTGTAGGTGCGGTCGATGACGGCGCCGGTGCGCACGTTACGGAGCTTGGTCCGCACGAACGCGCCACCCTTGCCCGGCTTCACATGCTGGAAGTCGATGATCTGCATGAGTCCCTCGGGGATGTCGAGGGTGATGCCGTTCTTGAAATCAGACGTGGAAACGGGAGGCATGGCGTGTACTCCTGGGCGCGGGGCTCTTCGAGGTGAGGGGTCAGTCGGCCAGCTCGGTGGGGCAGCGAACGAGCCGACCCGCCCGACGGGCCGTCCAAGATTACTCGGCCCGCCGATCCGCCTCGACCCAGACCAACTCCTCTCGAAACCGGTACGGCCGGCTGCGCGAGCGGGTGGCATCCCGGATGCCGGCCATCGCCATCCCAGATCCCGCCGAGCGAAATCCCAGACTCCCGAAGAACGACGCGCTGCCACGCGAAAACCACCGGTCTGGGATGCGACGCCCCCAGCATCTGGGGTGCCTGGAAGCGGCGCGCCGGTTCGCCGGAGTTGGGGATTTTGCGCGAGACGGTTGACACCGGTGAGGCAGGGCGAAAGGCTCGCACCATGCGATCGCGGCGCAACCTCCTCGTGCTCCTCGTGCCGGTCGCCGTCCTGTCGGCCTGCGGGGGCGGCGGAGACGCGGCCGACCAGAGGACCGCGGCGCCGAACACCACCACCGTCAGCCGGGCGCCCCAGCTGACCACGACCGTTGCGTCGGCCGCCCCGACCCCAGCGCCGGCCCCCACAACGCGTGCCCCGACAACCGCGGCGCCAACGGCTCCACCCCCGACGACGCCCGCTCCGACGAGCACCCGGCAGGTGGTGATTCTCCCACCAGGCGTGACCGAGGCCGACCGCATCGCCGCCGAGGCCGCCGCCATCGGCTGGTGGGAGGAGTTCTACTGGCAGCTAGATCTGTTGCCGGACTTCAAGCCGGACGCGTTTCTCCGAAAGGCAGTCGCTGGACGCCCGGCCGGCCCGGCAATGGTGTCGGAATTCACGAAGTTCCAGTCGAAAGGATTCGTGGTCCGAAAGGGGAACGTTCGAAGGGTTGTCATCCTCAATACACGATTCGTTACTCCCGCGACAGCGGAGGTCGAGGTATGCGCCGCTGATGACGGCGCCTTCGTCAACAAATCGACCGGAGCAACGGAGTCCGAAGGCCTGGTGCGGACGTTTTTCCTCAACGTCCTTGAGAAGACAGACGAGGGCTGGACGATCGCCGACTACGGCAGCAGTCGCGCTTCGGAGGACGGCAAAACATGCGATTGAGACGGTCGACGGTCGCTTTGGTTATCGCAGGTTTGGCTTGCGGCGTGGGCAGAGCATCTGCCTCCAACGTCGCCAGTATCGACGGCAAGAAGCTGAAGCCGCGGATTTACACTCCGGGCTCGCGGGGGAAGGGGCCGACGAAGGTGGCGAGGCGGGTTGTTCTCACGTGCGTGGATCTCGGCGACGCGAGCTCGTACCTCACCGTCACCTCGCGCTACGGGTGCGACAACGGGATCCTGGGGTTCCGGGGTTGCTACGGCGCCTGTGTGCCGCCACCGCCCGGCACCCCTCCCCCGCCCCGCCCGAACGTCCGGGCCATGATCGACTCGGCCATCGGGAACGTCCCTGACCCCGAACCGGTGACGTCACCGCCGCTGACCGACGATGACGACGTCAGCGTGGTAGGCGTCCCGTTCTTCTTCTCGGTCCCCGCCGAGCAGTGGACGACGATCTCCCCGACGGCGACCCAGGGTCCGTACTACCTGACGATCAACGCCACACCGTCGACACTGACCTTCGACCCGGGCACCGCCGGGCCGCGGGCGCAGTGCGACAACCCCGGACGGATCGTTCGCAACCAGCGTCAGGCCCGTTCCGCGAAAGCCCTCGGCTGCTTCCACGTCTACGAGAACGCTCCGAAGCGCAGCACCAGCTTTCCCGCGAAGCTGTCGATCACGTGGAACCTCAGCGTCACCACGAACCTCGAGCCCGACGAGTACGTCAACCTGGTGCCCGCCACGCTGACCACGACGACGGCGTTCGACGTCCCGGTCATCGAACTGCAGCCGGTGCTCGTCGAACCCGGCGACTGACCGCCCACCACCCGCGTACACGACCACCTACCGCACTCGGGCATCCCACACCACCGAAAAGCAGCGCTGGATCCGGCCGGAACGCCCTATCTGGGATGCCGCCCGGAAGCGTGGGATGCGCGCGAGTTCCCGAGCGTCAGACGTTCACCACGAGGTTGGTGCTGAAGCCCTTCTTCACGTCGCCGGACACCGTCGGCATTTGCGTCGCCCAGCCGTCGCGGAACTGGCTGTCGCGCGCCAAGGGTGTCGACGACAAATTGGCCGCGCTGCCGTCGTAGCCCGGCCCGGAATAGACGGCCTTGCACGTGGCTTCGGGAAGGGCCAACTGCGAGGTCTTGATGGCGTTGCGACCCGAGGAGGCCGACGCGAGGTCGGCATAGACCTCGAAATGCACGTGCGGCCACCGTCCGGGATACGCACCCGGGAACGACGTGAGGAACGAGACGACTCCCTTGGCATCGGGGACCTGTACGCCGCGGAGGTAGTTCTCGGTTTCGATCGAATACAGCGAGTACTGGCCGATGGCGTCACAGTGCCAGATGTAGACCGCGGCATTCGGGTAGGCCGCGCAACTCGACGATGTGCGCCGCACGGTGAGGTTGATGGTGAGCGGCACGCCGGAAGCAACGCCGGTCATCGCGCCGAATGATGGCCGGATGTCGCGACGCACGATGCCCTTCTCCGTCAGCACGTTCACGCCATTGGTGCCGTCACCGGGGAACGGACCTCCGGTCTCGCTGACAATCGGGACACAAGCCGTCGCGGCCTTCTTCGTGATCTTCTTGGTGGTGGCTGCGACGGCGCGGTCGACGGCGAGACCGCTGAGAAGCACTCCGGCACCGAGCGCGCCCGCGGCATGGAGGATCCGGCGGCGGGTCATGGCCACCTCGACCGGGTC
>JANPDB010000927.1:0-3086 GCA_031431255.1 Acidimicrobiia bacterium
CTAATAGACCTCTCCGAACTGCTGGGGTCGGGCTTCGAGCTCAGCGCTTCGTCGAGGCGGTCGGTGCGACGGTCGTGGTGGGCGGCGGGCCGGCGGCGGAGGCGTCGACCGGCACGATGGCGAGTTCGATCGAGACTCCGATCCCGGCATTTCCCGCTCCCGGAGGGAGCGTGGTGGTCGTCGTGGCGGAAAGGGCCCGTGAGGCGTCGAGGAGGCGACCGGCGTCGGAGCGACGAACCGCGTCGAGGATCGGATAGGGATCGATCGCCGCACCGCCACCCGGGTGGATCTCGAAATGCAGATGGGGAGGAGTCCCACGCGCGTTCCCGGTATCGCCCACGTAGCCCAGCACCTGTCCGGCCTCGACGACGGTGCCGTCCTCGACGGCCTCCGCATACGCCGAGAGGTGGGCGTAGTAGTACTGGGTGCCGTCGGCGGCGACCAACCAGAGCTTGTTCCCACCGAGCACGGCCACTGCCTTGCGGGCGATCACCCCACGACTGGTCGCGTAGATCGGCGTGCCTCCCGCGGCGAAGATGTCGTTGCCCTGATGCGTGTGCTCGTACTTCGTGCCGGTCATTCGTGGTGCGCCGAAGGTGCTGGCGAAGTTGAACGGCGCCCCCACCGGGAACACGAAACCACCCAGGGCGATCGCCTGGCCGCTCAGCACGAAGCTCAACTGTTCCTGCAGCGTGGCCAGCGACTCACCGAGCACCTCCTGCTCGATGATCAGGCCTTCGATCTCCGCTCGCTTGCGCTCGGTCAAGGCCGCAAGAGCGGCCTCGTTCTCGTCGATCTGGCGCTCGTCGTCACGGAACTCCTCCAAGAGAGCAGCATCGCGTCGCTGAGCGACCCCGATGATGTCGATGTTGCGGGCGAACTCGTTGGCGTCCTCCGAGCGAAGCAGCAGGTCGAGGTCGGCGACTCCTTCACCGGCATAGATCCTCAGCGCCCGAGCGCGGATCTTGATCGCGGTGGCCTCCTTTTTCTGGCTGAGCCGGAGGCGCCGGGCCTTCAACCCATCCTCTCGGATCTGCAAGGCATCGAGTTCACGTTGCGCGACGGCGATGCGCTCCGTTGCTGCGTCGGCCTGCTTCTGCGCTTCGTCGACAATGCGCTTTTGCTGGGCGCTCAGCTTGGCTAGGGCCTTCTCCAGCACGATGTTGCGCGGAAGGGAGACGGAGAGCGGAGGGAGAATTGGCTTGAACGGAGGCGGTTGGTCGTCGATGCTCACTTCCTCGCTGAAGTCGTCGAAGACCTGGATCACGATGCTCGTCGTCGTCGTCGTTGACTCGGGGACCGTGGTGGTTGTCGACGTCGAGGAGGTCGTGGGCTGAGCGAGGAGCGTCGAAGAGGAGGCAGCAGCCAACTCCTCGGCCGACGGCACGATCAGCGGAGGAATCGCCACCACGGGCGTCGTCGACGGAACCGGAGCCGCGGTGGACGGGGGAATCGTCACCGGCGGGGGTGTCACCGGCACCGTCGTCACACCCGGGTCCGGCGGCACGTCCTGGGCATCGACGCTCGCCGGAATCCCGAGCGCGACTAGACCGAGCACCGGCAAGAGCCAACGCCAGGCGGAAGATCGCGAAGAAGGGAAAGCTCGTCGAACCATGTGGAGGGATCCGGAGGTGCGCACGCTGCGTGGACGGATGCTGTGGCCATCCTACCGGTCGTCGCCGAGCGCACCCGGGAGACCTCGCACCCGACGCCCGCGTCGACCGGACTCGCGACGGTTCCCCAGCCCGCTCAACGCCACGTGAACGTCGTCGGGATACAGCTCACGAACCGGCGCGGCCGGACGAGAAGCCACTGATCCGCCGTACTCGGCCAGTAGCGTCGTGTCCGTGAAGATCGGGCGACGTGAGGTCGAAGACGACCGAGCCGGGATCGGCGGCCGCCTCGCGGCTGGGGCCGTCATCGGCATCCTCGGCCTGGGTGTCGCCAGCACGTTCTCGTTGGCCAAGGACGCTCCCACCACCGAGGACATCGTCGCCCCGACCACGGCCGGCTCAGTCGACCTGGCCGTCGACGCGACCGAGGCCGCCTCGACGACGATCGCACCGATCACGGTCCCGCCGGTGGTCGCAATCGCTCCCACCTGCCCGGCACCCGACGATGCCCCGACGACGGCAAAAGCGTTCTCCGCCGCACCCGTCGGCTGCATCGATCCGCAAGCGAAGTACCGGGCCGTGGTCACGACCTCGGAGGGCGAATTCACCATCGAGCTCGACCAGCAGCGGGCGCCGCTCACCACCGATAACTTCGTATTCCTCGCCCGCAAAGGCTTCTACAACGGCCTCACCTTCCACCGGATTGTCCCGGGGTTCATCGTCCAGGGGGGCGACCCGAAGGCCGACGGCACCGGCGGTCCCGGCTACACGATTCCCGATGAGCTTTCCCCGAACGCCCAGTTCCAGATCGGGACGGTGGCAATGGCGAACTCCGGGCCGAACCAGAACGGCAGCCAGTTCTTCATCGTGACCGGCAAGAACGGCGAGAACATCCCGAACACCTCGACGGTCTTTGCCCGAGTCGTCAAGGGCACCAAGATCCTTGATGCGATCGACGCCCTTGGGGTGCAGCCCACCCCCGATGGCCAGGAACTCGCTCCTCAGCGACCCATCACCATCACCGGCATCGAGATCACCGCCAAAGGGGAAGACGCCAAGCGGATCCCCGGTCTCGCCGGACAGGTACCGACGACCACATCAGGCTGAGCGCATCCGCCCTTCGGGGCGACGCGTCATCCAGCCGCCGAAACTCGCACTACCTTCTCGCCACTCGCCCTCAAACCAGAACGAGGTTCTGCCATGTCCACACCCGCTTGCCCGGCCGCTGACGGCTCCAGCCCGAAGACGCAGAAGTTCGCCGCGCCGCCGCCGATGTGCATCGATGCGGCGAAGACCTATGGAGCGGTCATGGACACCTCCATGGGCGAGCTGCGCATCGCCCTCGATCCAATCGGTGCGCCGCTGACCGTGAACAATTTCGTGTTCCTGGCCCGCTATCACTACTACGAGGGCATCATTTTCCACCGCATCATCAAGGACTTCGTCCTGCAGGGTGGCGATCCCGAGGGCTCG
>JANPDB010000928.1:0-1779 GCA_031431255.1 Acidimicrobiia bacterium
TTGGAACTCCCCGACGAGGCAGTACTGAACCGGGCCGGCTTCAGGTTGCGCGAGCTCGCCGCCGAGGAAGCCATCGTGTCCGCCGGCCGAGTGCTCGAACTCGACCAGGAGTTCGAGGTCCCCAGGCACAACTCCGGCCGCCCCGACCTCGCCGCAGCAATTGATGCTCTCCACACGTTTCTCGCCGAGTTGCGGCCAGGCGTCACCGTGCTGCGCATCAGTCCGGCGGAGGACACACCGGAGCACCGGGCGCTCACCACGAGCACGGCCGGGATCTCGATGTTCGAGACCATGCGGGCAGCCCTTCCGACGCTCATGGGCCCGGACCACGCAGGACGCGGTGATCACGTCCGGCTGATCTCCTACCGAGATCTGCGTGCTGTGCAGCGACAGACCAGTCGACGCACGTCGTAAGCACTCGGCCAGTCGATACGATCGACATCGACCGCCGCACCGTTCGTGTGATCGCCGGCAAGAAAGCGAGTACTAAGCCGATGGCCAAGTACCTGAGCCAGGAGTGGCACGATCGAGCGAAAGAGCTTGCGCAGACCTTCCCCGAGCGGGCCGGAGCGACCGCACGGATGGTCTACATCGTGTCGGGCGGTCCCGACGGCGACATCACCTATCACCAGATCATCCAGAACGGCAAGGTCCTCGACCAGGGCCTAGGGGCGTGCGAGAACGCCGAAATCACTATGACGGTCTCGTGGGACGACTCCGTGATGGTCCAGAGGGGCGAGCTCGATGCCAACGCCGCCTTCATGCAGGGCCGGATGAAAGTGGCCGGGAACATGGCGAGGCTGATGGCGCTCATGCCATTGACGATGAGCCCCGAATACAAGGAGATCCAGGTCGCTATCCGGGAACACACCGACTACTGATCACGGCGCTCGTCGGACGCGGGCCGTCCGACGGCTCGACTGCCGACATCGTCAATCGAAGACCCCGTGGAACAGGTCGGTCTCCCGGACTCGAGCCGATTCACCGAGCGGAAGTGCGGGCGTGAGGTCCTCGCCGGCGATCGCCTCCGTCCGTGAACGGGCGAGCGTGTAGTCCTCGTAGGGGTAGATGGTGCGGGCCTCATCCTCGGGAAGGCCGAACCACCACTTCGACGTGGGGTCGATCTGCGTCGCGTGTGCGAGCAACGCATTCGTACGCACGTGATGGAAGTCGCCGACCTCGATGCGAGTCGTGACCCGATGGTCTTGCCACGGACGGTTCAGCCACTCGTCGGAGTAGGGCGACTCCATGCGCAGGTCGACGAAACGCTGATGCATGCGCTGCGCTCGTTCCCGGGACCACACGGAGTAGTAGAGCTTCACCGGAGTCCACGGCTCACCGACTTCCGGATACCACGCAGGGTCCCCCGCCCGATCGAAGGCCGGCAGCGTGATGTCGTGCACCTTGAGGTGGTCCGGATGGGGATATCCCTGCTGATCGTCGCCATAGGTGATGACCACCTGCGGGCGGGTCCGCCGGATCACCGCGA
Organism: Acidimicrobiia bacterium; assembly: GCA_031431255.1. Classification (GTDB taxonomy): domain Bacteria; phylum Actinomycetota; class Acidimicrobiia; order Acidimicrobiales; family JANYDT01; genus JANLQX01. Next base: position 1,490 of record JANPDB010000928.1, read on the forward strand.
CGAGTCGGCCCACCGCTTCGTCGAGATCGGCCTGGTGGAACGATTCGGGATCGCGGTTTCCTTCGGAGTCGGCCATGCCCGAGTCGCGGTAGCCGAGCATCACCACTTCACTGAAGCCGATGATCTCCGTCGCCTGGCGAAGTTCCTCGGCCCGCACTGCGGCGAGGTTTCCCTTGATCTCCGGACGGTCCATGGCCGGGTTGACGATGTCACCGAGTTCGCCGCCGGTGCAGCAGACGAGAACGGTATGCACACCCTCCGCCCGGTACTTCGCGACGGTCATCGCCCCC
>JANPDB010000929.1:0-3484 GCA_031431255.1 Acidimicrobiia bacterium
AACCGTACGCCCCTTGACGTTCTTGCCATCCACCGAGACCATCTCGATCCCGCCGAGCAACTCGAACAGCGAGAGATGACGGCGTACGTTCGAGACGCCGTCGCCAATCTCCCCGAGCGACTCCGCCATGTGGTCGTCGGCTATTTCCTCGAGGAACGACCGATGGCCGAGCTCGCTGCAGAACTGGGTGTGACCGAGTCCCGGATCTCCCACATGCGGTCGGAGGCCCTCACACTCATGGCCGAAGCGATTCGTTCCATCACGGCGGAGGAAAAGCCCATCAACGACGACACCGGCGTGGCCTTCCGCCGTCGATCGGCGTACTACGCCGCCGTCGCCGCGACGTCGGACTACCGGAGCCGACTCGCAAAGACTCCGGCGGCGCAGACCATGGGAACGGTGTCACCCCGGGCCGCGCTCGGATGAACCCGACCGTCGGCGGTGGTCGACCCCTCGCGCTGGTTGTCGATGACTCCAGCGCGAGCCGCAGTGCGCTGCAACGGATCCTCGCAAAGGTCGGGTTCGACGTCCTCGAGGCAGAACACGGTGGTCACGCGCTGGCGCTCATGCATGCCGAAGGAGCGATCGAACTCGTTGTCGTCGACTGGCACATGCCGGTGATGGATGGCCTGACGCTGATCCAGACAATCCGGAAGGAACAGCGGTGGGTGACGTTGCCCATCGTGATGGTCAGCGCCGAGGTCGACCAGAAGCAGATCGCGCGGGCGGTGCTGGCCGGTGCCGACGAGTACGTGATGAAGCCCTTTGACGGTCCCATGCTGATCGGGAAGCTGCGATTGCTCGGCATCACCTTGCCGGTCGACCTTGAAGCCGGTCGGCGATGAGCGCCGTTTCGGGCGTCCCGGCTCTGGGATCGCCTCCCCACGCCGTCTGCCCGTGCCTGGCAGCCAACCAGAACCCCGACGCAGGAGGCAACCGATGAGCCAGGCACCAACCTCGACCACCGCTCTCGTCGAAATCGACGCCAGCACGGCGGCAGAGCCGTCGTTCTTCCGCGACATCCATCCGTTCCGCGCGCTCGTCGAGTTCGTGATCCCGGAGATCCTCGTGGCACGAGGGGCGGCCGCAGCACTCACGATCTGGTGCGCAGCGGATTCGAACGGACAGGAGCCCTACAGCGTTGCCATCGCGGTCACCGAGGCATTTCCCGAGCTGGTCAGGAACGGTCGCTTCCGCATCGTTGCCACCGAACTCTCCGCGGGCGAAGTCGAGCGGACGAAAGCGGGTCGCTTCACCCAGCGAGAGGTGAGCCGGGGTCTGCCCGTCCGTCACCTGTTGCGGCATTTCCAGCAAGACGGAACGGAATGGGTTGCCTCTCGTCAGCTCCGTCAGATCCTCGACGTCCGAGTGCTCGATCTGACCGGGTCGTGGCCGGCCATCCCGAAGTGCGACATCGTGTTTCTCCGAGATGTCCTGATGTTGTTCGACCCCGAAGCGAAACGAACGATCCTCGAGCGGATCCGTGGCGAGGTATTGCGTCCGGCCGGGCATCTGTTCCTCGGCGACGGCGAGAGCGTCGACCGTGGGTGGACGCGGCGAACCGCCGGTCGCACGGTCTCGTTTGTCGCCCCGGTGGCTCGGGTGGCTGCGAGCTTCTCGCCCCGCCGAGTCGAACCCCCGGAACCGACTTCGCGACCCGCGACCCACCTGCCGGCGGCGTTGCCCCAACGCTCGCCCGTTTGCACATGTGGACCTGGCGCCACCGTGCAGGCATGCATGTCGGTCGAACGTGCTGCCGGTCCGTCGAACCCCAACCGATCGGCAGTCTCCGGGCCCCTGGCGCAAACTCCCCGTTCATGATCGAAGCCCTTTCCCTGAGTCGTGACTCCCTCGGTCGGGCGGTCACATCGGCGATCGAAGCAATGCTCGATGGTGATGCGGTCGAGGTCCGGCCCGAGCCGGGCGAGTTCACCCTCGCGTCGGCGATCGGGATCACCGGGACGCACAACGCCACCGTGGTGGTTCGGGCGAACACCGCGGTCACGGTGCACTTCGGCGCAGCCATGTTCGGATTGACCGAAGCCGACGTCACCTCTGCGCAGATCGCCGACGCACTGCTCGAGCTCACCAACGTGCTCGGCGGCGCGGCGAAGACGGCAGTGGGGGGCGAGAACATGCTCACGCTCCCCGTCGTCATTCCGGTCGATCTCACCGAAGCTGACGTCCGGAGGGCGGACAACGTCATCTGCTTCGCGGTCCGCGACTGCATCGTCGGAGTCCACGTGGTCCACGGTGTGCTCGTGGCCTCGCCTTGAGCTGAGCCGACAGAGGGGCCCTCTCCGATCGATGGGAGATGCTGCGGCGCCCCGTCCGAGCGAACGACCCCCCGCAAGCCCGCCCGTCTGAGCAACATCGTGCGGTGGTGCCCCACCGTCTTTCGCCTGGGTCGGAGAGCGGGTGTCAGAAAGGCTGTTACTTCGGCCGACGTGCGGGTTCGGCGACGATGAACTTGTTCCGGCCGGTCGTCTTCGCCTGGTACATGGCTTCGTCCGCTGACCGAAGGAGCGCCTGCGGATCGCAGGACTGGTTCTCGCACACGGCGATGCCGATCGAGACCGTCTGCAGCCGACCCTCGGGCAGGGCCTTCGAACACATGTCAGGCGTCTTCTCGAGCAGGCGCTTCGCCAGTGCCTCGGACCCCGAGCGTCCGGTGCCCGGACAGACGAGGAGGAACTCCTCGCCGCCCCATCTCGCGGCCACGTCGTAGCCTCGGACGACTGCTTCGATCGCTTCCGCGAACAAACGGAGGACGGAGTCGCCCATTTCGTGTCCGAACTCGTCGTTGACCGACTTGAACTTGTCGAGGTCCATCATGAAGATCGCAAACTCCTCGCCGGAACGCTGGGCTCGAGCTGCGGCCTGGGCCAGTGCACGCGAGCCGCGGCGACGGTTTCCGATTCCGGTGAGTTCGTCCGTCTCGACTTCGGAACGAAGCTTCGCTGTCTGCTCGGCTCGGGCGAGGGAGACCACGAGACGATCGGCGATGTCGTCGAGGCGGTTGTCACTGGGTGCAACACCTCCTGTCCACCAGACGTGCAGTGTCATCGTGGCGTTGCGGTCGATTTCGTCGACCCGTTCGGAATGGACGATCTCCTCGTCGGTGTTCCCCGATTCGACCATGATCGGTCCTCCGAAGCGGGAGATCTCGACGAGTATGCGTGCGGCCTCCGCTCCGGGAAGCGAGGCGAAGGTTGATGCCAGTTCGAACAGATCGACCTCGCCGTACTCGTCGCCGAGCGCACTGACCAGTTCGATCGCCTGCGAAGCAGCAGCGGCCCGGCGGAGTCGCTCGGCCTCGATCAGCAGACCGAGCATCGAGGAGATCTGATCGGACGCCCGATCGACGAGCCCGGCATCGACGAGGCCCTTGGGCGCCCCGGTGACTCCGAAGTACCCGATAGGCGCACTGCGGTCAGCGCCGAACACGGGGCTGCACACCTGGTCGGCGGAGGCCTCGATCAGG
>JANPDB010000930.1:0-2664 GCA_031431255.1 Acidimicrobiia bacterium
TGTCCTCGCCGGTCTCGATGCGCCCACCTCGGGAGCGCGAGGCACGGACACCGACCGCATCGCCATGGTGTTCCAGGAGCCACTCGTCGTGTCCGGAACGGTGGAGCACAACCTCTCACTCGGCACCTCGCTCGACGAGACGCGAGTTCTTGCCGCGATGACGACGAGCGGTGCCGACGAGTTCGTGGATGATCTTCCCAACGGACGCCGCACCCGTCTGGGTGAGCGAGGAGTCTCACTCTCCGGCGGCCAGCGTCAGCGACTCGCACTCGCCCGAGCGCTTTCCCGGGAGAACGACGTGATCCTCCTCGACGACACCACGTCGGCTCTCGACGCCGAAACGGAAGCGCGCATACTTCAGGCACTTCGGTCCACGCGGTCCGACCTCACGATGGTGATGGTGGCGTCCCGCCCTTCGACGATCGCCTACGCCGACCACGTCATCGTCATGGACGTCGGGCGGGTCGTCGCGCAGGGAACCCATGACGAGCTCCGTCAGACATCGGAGACCTACCGTTCTCTGGTGGAAGCTCTCGGCCACGCATGAAGCCGGACGTCACGACCGATGGCTCCGCCCGGAAGTCCTCGTTGCGGCGCGCCTGGCAGGGGGTCCCCGAGTTCCGGATCGGATGGAAGACGACACTCGCGTTCGCGCTCGTCGGAGCGCTCGGACGGCTGGTCGTACCGCTGCTGATCCGCCAGGCGGTCGATCAGGGCTTTCGTTCCGGGGACGTTCGCGTCGGTTACGTGGGCATGCTGTGCGGAGTTGGCGCGGCAGGCCTGGTCGTCACCTCTGTCGCCTCCCGAACCGCGATCGTCCGGCTGGGCAGCACTTCCGAACGAGGTCTCGGCGTGCTGCGAGAGCGAATCGTACGGCGCCTGCTCGGGCTTTCCCTCCAGCAGCACAGCGAACTTCCCCGTGGGGTGCTGGTGTCCCGAGCCACGAGCGACGTCGAAACCCTGTCGGAGTTCTTCTCCTGGGCGGCGATCGCCTGGATAACCAATGCCGTCGTGATGACGGTCGTTGCCATCGCCATGGTTCTGCTCGACTGGCGGCTCGCGCTGCTCACGTTGGCACTGAGCGCTCTGATCATCCCCTTCATGAGAACGATGCAACGACGACTGCGCACCGCTCATGCGGAGGTTCGCGAACACGTCGGCAGCTACCTCGGACAGGTGGCCGAGCTCGTAAGCGCAGCACCGCTGATCCGCGCCTACCGCGCCGAGGGTGCCGTTGCGACGTCGACGGTTGCCGCCTCTGATCGTCGTCGCCGAGCGAGCGTCCGTGCCGGGGCCCAGTCAGCCGTGCTCGGTATCGGGAATCAGTTCTTCGAGGTGGCCATCGTCGTCGCCGTGATCGTGTTCGGCCTGAACCGCACCGGCGCCTCGGCGATCACGGCCGGCACCCTGGTCGGTTTCGTCTTCCTCGTCTCACGGTTCCTCGAACCGCTCGGGGAGCTCTCCGAAGTCGTCGACCAGACGCAGCGCGCCATCTCCGGGATCGACCGCATCCTCGATCTGCTCGACCTGCCGAGCGACCTCGCCGAACCAGCACACCCGCGTGCGCTTCCTTCGCAATCTTTGACCATCGACTTCGACGCCGTCGGCTTCCGCTACCCGGAGCGCGCCCCCGACGAAGCGAGCTTCGTTGAAGACACGGGCGGAGTTGTCGAGCCGGCAGGACATCGCGAACCGTTCACGCTCGAGGGCTTCGAGTTGCACATCGCGGCCACAACGACCGTCGCCATCGTCGGCGCCACCGGCTCCGGCAAGAGCACCGTCGCCCGTCTGATCGCGCGAACGCTGGACCCGACGACCGGCACCGTGCGCATCGGAGGCATCCCCCTCACGGAGGTCGGCTCATCGGACCTCCGTCGACGGCTGCAGCTCGTGCCGCAGGAACCCTTCCTCTTCGATACGACCATCGGGGCCAACGTCGCGCTGGCCAACCCGGGCCTCGATCGGGCCAACCAAACGGCGATCTTCGATGATCTGGGCATCGGCGACTGGCTGAGGTCCCTTCCGCTCGGGCTCGACACCGAGGTCGGTGAACGAGGAGCACTCCTCTCCGCCGGGGAACGCCAGCTCGTCGTCCTCGCCCGGACCCGGGCCAGCAATCCGGACATCCTCGTGCTCGATGAGGCGACCTCGTCCGTCGATGCGACCACCGAGGCCCGACTTGCCGAAACGATCGTGCACCTGGCGTCCGGGCGAACGACCGTCGTCATCGCCCATCGGCTTACGACCGCGGCTCGAGCCGACCGGGTCATCGTCATGCGTGACGGCGTCATCGTCGAGGACGGCCCGCCGCACGAGCTGCTCCGCCGCGACGCAGGCGAGTACGCGCGGCTGTGGTCGGCCTGGCGCGCTGCGCACTGAACGGGCTCGTCGACCCGGGGGCCATGTCCCTTCCCCCGACCCGGCGCCGGTGAGCGTCACCAGCGTGGAGTTCTAGAGTCGATAGCTCGATGACGACGGCGACCATCCTTCGCAGCGATGTCCTGTCGGATCCGGCCGACGCTGCGCCGACGCGGACCGGATCACGACGTCTGCCTTCGCTCGTGGCGCTCCTCGCCGGCCTGCTCACCACGGCAAGCATTCCCCCGTTCGGCTGGTGGCCCGCCGCCGTGGTCGGTCTCGGCCTGCTCCCGGTCGCCCTCGAAT
>JANPDB010000931.1:0-5146 GCA_031431255.1 Acidimicrobiia bacterium
ACGTCATCGCCAACGACTCATTCGGGTTCCAGGTGTCGGAGTCCGGTTCCGGATACACCTGGTCGCGCAACAGCCGTGAGAACCAACTCACCGCGTGGTCCAACGATCCCGTCAGCGATCCGACCAGCGAGGCCATCTACGACCGCGACGACGAGAGCGGCGAGCTGTGGGGCCCGACCGCGCAGCCGATCCGATGCGAGGAATCGACCTACGTGGCGCGACACGGTGCGGGGTACAGCCGATTCGAACACGTCCACGACGGCATCCGGCTCGACCTCCTCCAATTCGTGCCGCTCGACGATCCCGTGAAGATTTCCGTGCTCACCATCGAGAACCTCTCCGGACGGACGCGGCGACTGTCGGTCACCGCGTACGTCGAGTGGGTCCTCGGTACGTCGCGAGGGACCACGGCCCCGCGGATCATCACCTCCCTCGACGCCGACACCCACGCCCTCCTGGCGAGAAACCCGTGGAACGCCGACTTCGGCGGACGCGTCGCCTTCTTCGATCTTGCCGGCCGACAGACGGCGTGGACCACCGATCGGACCGAGTTCCTCGGTCGCAACGGCTCCCCGGATCGGCCGGCGGCACTCAACCGCTGGCGGACGCTGAGTGGCGCCGTGGGCGCCGGACACGATCCCTGCGCGGCGCTCCAGACGAGCTTCGAACTCGCGAACGGAGGCCGTACCCAAGTCGTCGTGCTGCTCGGCGAAGCCGACGACGCCGTTACCGCCGTCGAGCTTGTGCGCCGGTCACGCCTCGCCCCGCACGACGAGACCCTCCGCAAGGTGACGGACTTCTGGAGCGATATCCAGTGCGCGGTCCAAGTCACCACGCCCGACCGATCGATGGACGTCATGCTGAACGGATGGCTCGTCTATCAGACGCTCGTGTGCCGCATCTGGGCCAGGTCGGCCTTTTACCAGGCGGGCGGCGCGTATGGATTCCGCGATCAGTTGCAGGACGTGGTCGCGTTGCTCACATCCAAACGCGAGATCGCGCGTGAGCATCTGCTTCGGGCGGCGGCGCGCCAGTTCGTCGAAGGAGACGTTCAGCACTGGTGGCATCCGCCCACGGGTCGCGGCGTCCGGACCCGGATCTCCGACGATCGGCTCTGGCTGCCCTACGTCGTGGATCGCTACTTGGGCGTGACCGAAGACTGGACTGTCCTCGACGAGGTGGTCCCGTATCTCGAGGGCGTCCATCTCATGGAGCACCAGAGCGACGCGTACTTCGAGCCGCAGCAAGCCGCCCTCTCGGGAACGCTCTTCGACCATTGCGCTGCGGCCATCGACTGCAGCCTCGCAGTGGGCTCGCACGGACTGCCGCTCATGGGCTCGGGCGACTGGAACGACGGCATGAATCGCGTCGGCGAGGGGGGCCGCGGCGAAAGCGTTTGGCTGGGCTGGTTCCTCTACGCCACGATGGCGGCATTCGCTCCGATTGCCGAGGGCCGCGGCGATCACTCCCGGGCCGATCGCTGGCGCGTCCACATGGCGGCGCTCCAAGAAGCACTCGAGCGCGACGGATGGGATGGCGACTGGTACCGCCGGGCGTTCTTCGACGACGGCACACCACTCGGTTCGGCGTCGAACAGCGAATGCCGGATCGACTCGATCGCGCAGTCGTGGAGCGTGCTTTCGGGGGCAGCCGATCCGGTCCACGCCCGGCAGGCGATGGCCGCTGTCGATCATCACCTGATTCGCCGCGGAGACGGTCTCGTTCCCCTGTTCACGCCGCCCTTCGATCATTCCGACGTCGATCCGGGCTACGTGAAGGGCTACGTACCGGGAATTCGGGAGAACGGCGGCCAGTACACCCACGGCGCCATCTGGTCGGCGATCGCGTTCGCTGCACTCGGCGACGGGGACCGGGCGGGTGAGCTGTTCGCTCTTCTGAACCCGATCAACCACACCAGCACCCGGGCCGGAGCCCTGCGGTACAAAGTGGAGCCCTACGTCATGTCCGCCGACGTGTACAGCGAGCCGCCCCACGTCGGCCGCGGCGGCTGGACCTGGTACACCGGCTCTGCCGGATGGATGTACCAGGCGGGCCTCGAGGCGATCCTCGGGTTTCACCTTCGCAACACGTCCCTCACGATCGAGCCGTGCATCCCGCGTTCCTGGCCCGGTTTCGAAATCGACTTCCGCTACCACTCGGCCCGCTACGAGGTCGTCGTCGAGAACCCGCAAGGCGTCAGCCGCGGTGTGCGTTCCGTCGACCTGGACGAGGTTGCCCTGCCCGCCGGAACTTCCGCGATCCCCCTGGCCGACGACGGCCGGACGCATCGGGTGCGCGTCGTCCTCGGCTAGCTGCGTACCTTCAGTCGACCCGACGCAGCCGGCGGGAAATGGTTACCGTTCCGTGCATCGGACCAACAGGCCTGGCGCAGCTCAACGAACGGAGAAATTTGCCGAAGCCTGTTTAGGACGGGCGCAGGGTCTGCGCGAGGCGCAGCGCTTCGGCTTGCTCTGATCGTCACTCCGTTCGGGTGATGGCCTCCTCCTGCGGTGAAGAGTCGTCCGAGGAACTCTGCCATCTAGCGCAGCGCTGAACGCGTCGTGCTTGGCGCGTTTCAATTCGTCGATGCCGAGATCATTCAGCGATGCGGGAAAAGGAGCGGCGTCAGGTCATACGGCCAGCGAGAGAACGAGCAGCGACTCCTCGTCCGAGCCAGCGAACTCGCCAAGCCGTTCGACACTCCGCCGCAGAAGAGCCTCGATCACCCCGGTCGACACGTTGCCGACCCTCAGCCACACGACGTGTGGCGGAGGTCCGAAGAGCAGGGCCAGCTGACGGAAGTCGCTGTCCTTTGAGACGATGACGTAGCCGCGCTCCCCTGCGTACTCCCAGATCTCCCGATCCGTAGCCGCGTCGAGACCGACCTCGGCAACATGGACGCTTTCGGGATACTCATCGGAAAGTCGGCGAATGAGAACGCGAGACAGATTCTGATCGAGGAGCAGCTTCACGCCGGCGTCGCAAGACGATGCTCACGCATCGCAGCGAACGCGAGAGCCGCCCGAACATGGTCCGTCGTCAACTCGGGGAAGTCAGCGACGATCTCATCGGTGGTCATCCCCGACGCCAAGTACTCCAACACGTCGTAGACCGTGATGCGCGTACCGACGAAGCAGGGCTTGCCGCCGCGTACATCGGGTCGCACATCGATCAACGAGATCAAATCCACGACGCAACTTTAGTGGCACTGGGCCGGAACGCGACGTTCTCTCAGGCGGTGGTCGGCGAGCTCCTGGGCCAAGCGAGTCGAGAAGCCCGATAGCCCCTGCAGATGACCTATGTGTCCCCAAGCATTCGTAGGGCCGAACGGCACGTGCGACTCGGTGTCATGATCGATCAGAAACTGGGGCGTTCCGCGGTCCCGGTGAGAGTAGTGAGGTCTGGTTGTCGGAACGTTGACTGAAATGCCCTGATCGCGCTCGTCGAAATTCCCCACTTGTGAGGTGGGTTCAACGCAGTAGTTCGCGGGTGCCTGTGGTGGTTCGGCGGAGTTGGTCTGACTTAGCGGGTCACGAAGCGAGGAAGGCTTGGATGGCGTCACGAGCAATACTCGATGCGGTGGTGTGATCTCGTTTTGCTCGTTCGGCGAGTTGCTGACGGGTCTGCTCATCGAGACGGACCTGGAGCACGGGGGACACGCCTTCGCCGAGTGCCGGACGCCCTACGCCTCGACGTTGCCGATCAAGCAGCCGCTCGACGTCGATCTCAGCCTGTTCGGCTTCGTCGGCCATCCGCTCGAAGTCGGCTTCGGTCAGCACCTCATCGGTGGACGTCGTGACGTCTTGGCTTGTGACTCGGAAGTTCATGATCTCGTTCATCGGGTCTCCTCTCATTGCAGTAGTCGTAGAAGGGCAGATCTTGCTGGCATGGTATGGAGGACGGCGAAGACGTCCTCGGGCTCGAAACGACCGACTATTTCGAGCACGTTGCCCGCAGCGTCGGGGCCGAGTACCAAGACCTTCGGTGGCTCGGTTCCTCGGAAGTCGTCGTCGGCGTAGAGGGCGTAGGTGACAGCGTGAGCGATGGAATCAGGGGTGATGCCGTGCTTAAAGGCGGAGGGCCGTATGTTTAGCTCCACTACAGATACTGTAGTACAGAAATATCGAGGGGTGCAACTGGCCGCTCAGGCCGCCACACCTTCACTCCGGGTGACCTTCTCTCGTGTTGGTTGAGCAGCCGGGACGAGCTCAGCGATTGACCAAGTTCCGCGCCCTGGATCGGCGACGAGATCGACCGCAAGCTCACCGAGGCGGGCACGCCGATTTGCGGCGGATGCTTCCAGCCGATTGTGGGCACCGATCCCGCGGGGAAAGGCGGTCCCGTGTCGATGAAGCGGGCATCGAGCCAGCACACGATCATTCCGTTCTTCTGACTAGCGTTTCGTTTGTTTCGTGTGTATCGTTTGTTTCGTGAGCACCGACATGACCGAGACCCAGGAAATCGCCCGCGCTGCCTCTCGCCAACTTCGGCGGGCCGCTCGGTACGGCACGTCGCTGACCCTGCAGTCCGAGTCGATGACGGAGCCAATCGTTCTGCCAATCGAGGCGGTGGCGGCTCTTCAGAGCGCACTCGATGACCTCGCCGCCGGGATCTCCGTCGAGGTACCGGCCGAGGAGATCACCACACAGGAGTTGGCGGACATGCTGAACGTGTCCCGACCGTTCGTCGTTTCATTGCTCGAGTCGGGGCTGATCCCATTCCGCAAGGTCGGAACGAAGCGTCGTGTGCTACGCGCTGATGCGTTGCGCTACAAGCAGGTCGACGACGAGCGACGCTATGACGCGATGCGAGCGCTCACGGCTGAGTCCGAAGCTCTTGGGTTGTACGAGTGACGGTGCCCCACCCCGCGGTGATCGATGCAAACGTGCTGTTCTCGGCGACGATCCGCGATCTGCTGATTCGTTGCCACATGGCGGGGATCTTGCGTATTCACTGGACAACTCGAATCCTCGATGAGACCTTCATCGCTATCGAGGAGGAGAGGCCCGGTCTCGACCCGCAGCGCCTCCAGCGAACGCGTCGGTTGATGAACGATGCCGCCCGTGGCGCAGACATCACGGCCCTTGTCGATCATGAGTTAGAAATCGACGAAACCATTGCACCTGACATCAACGACTTGCATGTC
>JANPDB010000932.1:0-3013 GCA_031431255.1 Acidimicrobiia bacterium
ACCTCGAACATCAGGTCCCAGTCCTCCGCCGACATGTCGAGGATCGACGAGAACCGGAGCACACCGGCGTTGTTGACGAGCACGTCGATCCCACCGAGGGCATCGATCGCCGCCTGCGTCGTCTTACGGGCACTGTTCGGATCACGGAGATCACCGACGATGGGCTTCGCGCCCAGTGCGGCGGCCGCGGAGGCAAGCTCGTCGGGAAGCAGATCGATCAAGGCGAGCTGGGCACCTTCGGCGGCGAACGCCTCCGCGATCGCTCTACCAATCCCACGTGCTGCGCCGGTGACAACGACGCGACTCCCCGTCAGGCGGCCCTCCCTGTTCTCCCGCGGAGATGACGATGACACGCCACGAAAGGTAGCCGGTCTTCGTTTCCGGAGTGTGTCCGACCGGGGCCGGACAAAGTGTCACACCCCTCCCGGCACGATGACTCCACTTCTATCGAGGGGAGGCAGACCATGTCAATCTGTGAGCTGTGTGAGCGCGAGATGCTCGACGACGGGGTGTCGTGCATCGTCACTCCGGTACCGACGGGTACCGGTGCGTTCCATCCGATCGCCTTCGGGTCCGAACGCGTGCGCGGCTGGAAGGCCGAGAGTTGCGGCGACTGCGGTGTCCGGCCGGGCGGTTTCCATCACCGCGGCTGCGACATGGAGGAGTGCCCGCGATGTCGGGGCCAGCTGATCAGTTGCGGCTGCGACGTGTCGGAGTCTCCCTACGACGACCTGTTCGACGACGAGGATCCCATCGAGAGGTTCCCCGACCTGCTGCCCGCCGAGGTGCTCGTGTCGGATGTCGACGGGTCGCAGCTTCTCGCCCGCCTGCACGGTCTCCTTCCCGACGCCGCCCGTCGCCAGCTCGGCGCGATGCTCGCTCACCACGGTCCCGGTCGAGTCCGCGTGAGCATCGTGCGGACCGATCCCGCCGGGTTCACGGAGGTGAATGGCCCGTCCCTGCGGTCGGTTGGCGCTCTTGCATCGGTCGAGCGCGGACGAGTCATCGACCCGAACGACCAGGCCTATCGGTCCCTCGTTCGCTCTGTGGGGGGCTCCGAGCAGCTTCGCTCCCTCGATACCGTCAATCCCCTTCCCGACGAACCCTTCAACTGGGCCGCGGTGGCCGCCCCGAACCGGGTCGCCGTCCAGGGCGCACTCGCCATCCTCGAGCGTGCCTTTGCCGAGCATGCCGTGCCCGTCGAGCTCGCCACCGCCTGCCGGCGCTTCCTCGCCGATCTCGCCCGATCACCGATCCGACAACTCCGACCCACGGCCGACGGCGCACGCATCGCCGCGGGTGTGGTGTGGGCGGTGTTCACGGCGAACGACTTCCTCGGCTCGCGCCGGGGATGGCGGACCGGCACGGTGTGGAAGGTCTTCGGGGTCACCCCCAGCGCACGAGACGTCGGCATCACGCTGCGACAGACGGCGATGCTCAACCGCACCGGGGAATTCCTGCCAGCCGACGAGCCGGCCCTGGGCCACGGCGCGTTCTACACCCTTCGCATGCGCCGGCAGTTCGCCGCTCACGCGGCGGTTCTCCGAGAGCTCGCGGACCGTCGGGCGAGCTGACCTGGGCGATGGTGCTGGCCCGAGCCTCACGAACGCCCGAAAGCGAGCGAACGGAATGGGGCCCCCGAACCGGGGGCCCCACCGCAGTGCATTCCTGAGTCGCCGGGCGTTTCAGGCCTTGGGCACGCAGCCTGGCAGCTTGAAGCTGGCGATCCGGGTCTGCCATCCGGCCGTGCTCGAGATTTGACCGGCGAGCGTGTAGTACTCGTTCACGTACCAGAACGTGCAGTCGTCAGTCGGGTCGACGTTGAGCGACGTGTAGTCACCCCAGCGCGAGTTGGTGGTCCGCTGCACCCCCGTCCCGTTGATGATGGTGCCCTCGCCGAGGGTCATCTGGCCGATCGGGTCCCCGGCCAGCCGGCCGGTATATCGGATGCCGGGATAGACGTCGACGCCGTTGACGACGCTGTAGCCGAGGGCCATGTTGCCCTGCCAGTCCATGGCGGCGCTGCCCATCCACCGGTGGACGCCGTCACCAGGCGCGTAGGTCCCCTGTTGGTAGACGGAGTACACGCCGTCCGTGCGCCGCACCTCGTACCAGCGCACGCCGGCCACGCCGGGAGCAGCCTCGACCGATTGGTTGGTCGCGAACGACTCGTACTTCCCGAAGTTGCGGTAGGCAAGCCGGTGCGACGCCCGCTGCCGGTACGAGAGGATGTCCAGGTATTGGCTGGGGTTCGCGATTCCCGGCTGCGGGAGACAGTCACGCGAGGTCGGCGCGCACGGGAAGATCGAGTCGAAGGAGGCGACGGGGATCTGGGAGGCGAGCTTCAAGGACGCTTCCGCCTTCGAGTTCCACTGCACGCTCAGTTCCCACACGTTGATCGCGTCGGAGGTGGCGCCGTAACCGGCACCGTCGTCCTGGGTGCCGATGATCGGCGCGGGAACGCGATCCTGGGGCCGGCGGGTGCCGTCGATGTCGGGCGGGAGCAGCCCGTCACCCATCAGGTTCAGCGGCACCACGTTCGAGTCGAGGAAGAACTGCACCGCACGGGCCTTGGGGTTGCCGGCGATCATCTTGTTCTTCTCCAGCGCGTACACGCTGATGCCGTAGCCGGTGACATCGCCGAAGTCACGAGTCGTCAGTATGTAGGAGTCGGTCCACACCCCGTACTTCGGGTAGTCCGGGAAGAAGGTGCCGCCGGACAACTCCGGGTCGGGCTGGGTGACGAACGCATATCGATAGTAGGCGCCGGTGGGGTCGCCGCTCTGTGACACGGCAACGCAGTCGTAGTACTTGGGTCCTCGGGTGGTGAACTGGCTGAGGATCCAGCGATCGGCGAGCTGGTCGTACACGACGATCGGGTCGCCCGACGGGTCGGTGCAGTCGTTCACCGTGAATCCGGCCCACAGGTCACCGATCCTTGCCGGGCCGGCCAGCACATTCCCCGCCTTGTCGTACACAGCCACGGCCAGGTTCACCATCTCCACATAGTGGT
>JANPDB010000933.1:0-2349 GCA_031431255.1 Acidimicrobiia bacterium
CCGCGGCGAACGACCGGGCCGCGTTCGCCCAGGACGGTGTCGTCGGTTTCCAAACGCCGACGAAGAACATCAACTGCACGATCTACACGGACCTCTCGCCCCGGACCCTCGAGTGCATGGTCTCGACCTACACCGGCAAGGTGCCGAAACGGCCGGCCGACTGCGAACTCGACTGGACGGCCCAAGCCGACCTCGGCACCACCGGACGGGCGTCGTTGTTCGCGTGCCGAGGCGACACCTCATGGTGGGTCGACGCGCCCGTTCTGGCCTATGGCAAGACGTTCCGCAACGGCGCCTTCACGTGCAAGTCGGAGAAGACCGGGGTCACGTGCACAAACGGCTCGAAGCGCGGCTTCAAGGTGTCGCGCGGGTCGATTGCCGCGTTCTGACCAGCGAGGCCGCCCGCCGCGGGCTTGCCCGGGGCCCACCGCCATTGTTCAGGCCGTGGGTGAGCGACGGCAGCGAGCGCAGCGAGTCGTCCGGAACGAACCCCGAAGAGGCCACGCCGGTGGGTGCCGAAGCGAAGCGGAGGCGGGGCCCACCGCCATTGATCAGGCCGTGGGTGAGCGACGGCAGCGAGCGCAGCGAGTCGTCCGAAACGAACCCCGAAGAGGCCACGCCGGTGGGTGCCAAAGCGAAGCGGAGGCGGGGCCCACCGCAATTGATTCAGTGGATCGTGGTCTCGCCGGTCATCAGGGACAGGGCGTGCGGGATCATGTCGAGGACGGCGCCGAGGCATTCGACGCAGCCCTTCGGCGATCCGGGCGTGTTGACGATGACGCACTGACCGAGGGTTCCCGCCGTCCCACGCGAAAGCCGGCCCAGCTTCGGATTGATCAGCCGGGTCGCTTCGGCGATGCCCGGGGCTCGTCGTTCGAGCACCGCGTCCGTACCTTCGGGCGTGAGGTCTCGGGGACCGAAGCCGGTGCCACCGGTCGTCACCACGAGTCCGGCGAACGACGCGCAGAGGTCGCGCAACGCGTCGGCCACGCTCTCGACGCCGTCGGGCACCACTTGCGCCTCGACGACCTCCCAACCTTCGGCAGTGAGGAGTTCGACGAGTGCGACACCCGAGCGGTCTTCGCGGACACCGTGATGCACGCCGTCGCTCACGGTCAGGACCTTGGCCTGGAGATGCATGCCCGTCAGCCTTCTGCGTCGCTGATTGACGACACGATGGCGGTGCGCAACGCGGTTGCGGCGGCGAGTGGATCGACGGCGCCGAAGATGGCGTTGCCGGCGACGAAGGCCCGTGCCCCGGCCCATGCGCACGCCGGCGCCGTCTTCGTCGAGATGCCGCCGTCGACCTGCAGCACCGTTGCCGCTTCGAGGCGTTCGATCTCCGCTGCCGTCTCGGCGATCTTCTCGACGACCTCGGCCATGAACGACTGACCGCCGAAGCCCGGAAACACCGTCATGAGGAGCATGGTGTCGATCTCGCCGAGGAACCCGGCGAACGACGAGAACGGCGCATCAGGATTGGCCACCAGGCCGACGCGCATCCCGAGGTCGCGGCACTGGGCGATGAGATCGCGGGAGTGGCCGAGTTCGACGTGCACCGAGCACTGGTCGGCACCGGCCTTGGCGAAGTCGGGAAGGTAGGTCTTCGGGTCGGTGATCATGAGGTGGCAGTCGAGGAAAAGATCCGTATGCGCGCGTAGTGACTTGACGACCGGCGCCCCGATGGTGAGGTTGGGCACGAAGTGGCCGTCCATCACGTCGACGTGCAGCCAGTCGGTCTCCGCGCGGACCCGATCGACGTCGTCGGCCAGCCGAGCGAAGTCGGCAGAAAGGATCGAGGGGCAGATGAGGACCTGTCCAACAGCAAGCACATGAACGAACGTAGTCGGCAGCGCGCTTTCGACCAGCAACGAACGGCATCCCCCAGCTTCCCCAGACGAACCGCTGAGAAGCAGCGCCCGGAATTTGGGGCTGCGCCATCTGGCGACCATCCCGAAGGCGCGGTGACCGAGATGAGGGGTCCCGGACGGCTTTCGGTAACGTGTCGGCATGGATCTCGGCGCGGCCCAAGCAGATCAGTCTTTACGAGAACGCGCCAGCCAATGAGTGACGAGCGCGTCGCCGCTGCCAGGCGCTCGTTTGAACTCGCGGCGAGTGGATACGACGCTCCGGAACTCGACTTCTTCCGTCGAATTTCGGAAACGGTGGTCGATCGGCTGAACGTGGCGCGAGGGGCCCGGGTGCTCGACGTTCCATGCGGAACCGGTCATGCGACCCGCCACCTCCTCCGCCGACTCGGCCCCGACGGCCGTGTGAGCGGACTTGACCTTTCGGGAAAGATGCTTGCCGTCGCCGCCGCAAAGGTTGGGAGCGACGCTCGGGTAGAGC
>JANPDB010000934.1:0-3138 GCA_031431255.1 Acidimicrobiia bacterium
CGGGCGAGTGTCTTCTCCGTGGGCACGATGGTGAACCCTCCGCCCATCATCCCGCCGCCCGGTGGACCGCCACCGGGGCCGCCCGGGCCACCGCCGCGCATCTCGAGCGGCTGACCGGCGCGAATTCGGCTCGGTGGCCCACCCGCCGTCGCCGTGGGAGCCGCCCGGACCGAGGGTGCCATCGAAACCGATGCCGACACAGACGGGAGTGCGGTCTCGGAGGGGCCGTCGAGCTCGCCGGTCATGAGCACTCGGTAGGGTTGGCTGCGCCGAAGAAGCTCGGCATCGGTTCCGGAGTCGATGACCTTCCCGCGGTCGAGCAGCAACACCCGGTCGACGAGCGCAAGGGTGGATCGCCGGTGGGCGATCACGATGGTCGTGCGCCCGCGCATGACCTTGCGGAGCGTTTCCTGGATCTCTGCTTCGGTTCGGACGTCGAGCGCTGAGGTCGCGTCGTCGAGAACCAACACCCGCGGGTCCGTGAGGAGCGCACGGGCGAGACTGAGGCGCTGCCGCTGGCCTCCGGAGAGCGTAAGGCCTTGTTCGCCGACGACCGTGTCGATGCCGTCCGGAAGGGCCGCCACGAAGTCGAGTGCTTCCGCTTGGCGAAGCGCAACGCGGACCTCATCGTCGGACGCGTCGGGCCGTCCGAACGCGACGTTGGCTCGAACGCTCGCCGAGAACAGGAACGCATCGTCATGCACGACGCCCACGCGACGGCGGAGGGAGTTCAGGGTCACGTGCTTCACGTCGTGCCCGTCGATGGCGACGCTGCCGGATCCGGCATCCACAAGCCGGGACAGCAACAGGGTGACCGTCGATTTTCCCGACCCGCTCGCCCCGACGATGCCGACGGCCTCCCCCGCCGCGACCCGCAGGTTCAGGCCGTTGAGGACAGGCTCGTCCCTGACGAACGAAAAGCCGACCTCGCGGAGTTCGACGACGCCCGGTCCATCAGGCAACGCCGTCGCCTCCGGGAGCTCGACGACCGCGGTCTGCAGGTCGAGGAGTTCATAGACCCGTTCGGCTCCGGCCCGGGCCATCTGCGACAACGCGAACACCATGGCCGAGAAGCGAATGGGGGCAATGAGCTGACCGAGATACGTGGCGAAGGCGATGAACGTCCCGATGCTCACAGTCGATCGGCGCACGAGCGTGCCGCCGAGGAGGAGCAGCGCCACCGACGCGAGCGAGGGGACGGCCGTCAGGAGCGGCGCCCACTTCGCGTTCAGCCGCACGTTGCGGATGCGGCTGGCGTAGAGCGTTCGTGCCGACGCCTCGAGCCGGGCGAGTTGCGCCTGCTCCTGGCCGAACCCCTTCACCACACGTACGCCGACGATCGACTCGTCGGCGATGTTCGCGAGGTCGCCCTGCTTCGCCTGGGCATCGAGGCTCGACGGATAGACCCACTTCCGGAGCTGACCGCCGGCGAGCCACAGCGCCGGAAGCATCGACAGCACCACCAGCGTCATGAGCGGCGAGAGCGTCACCATCACGGCGATGGAGATCACGAGCTGGACAACACTCGAGCTGACAAGCGGAATCGTCGAGATCAGCTGATTGATCATCGTCACATCGGCATTGGCCCGACTGACGACCTGTCCCTGCGAGAGCGCGCCGTGCGTCACCGGATCCAACTGCTGGAGGTGCTGGTGAAGACGGCGACGGAGGTCGGTCTCCGCCTCGATGGCGACCCGGCCACCGAACCACCGACGCATCCAGGTCGCCAGCCCACGAAGGACGGCAAGACCGATCAGCGCGGCAACGCCGGCGGTGACATGGGCCGTGCCCCGGTCGAGTGCCCGGTCGACGACATCGCGCACGATGACCGGCACCAGAATCGCCGTCAACGCGCCGAGAAGCGCACCGCCCATCGCCAGGAGTACAAGTCGGCGGTGCGGGCGGAGGTCACGCACGATCCGGCGAAACCACGTCGGCTCGGCCGGCGCTGTTCCGACCGATGAAGAGGTCGATGTCGAGGGCGGACCGGACGCTTCGGAGGTTGCGTCTTCCGGACGTTCAGAGGTTATTTCCCCGGAGCGGCCGGGCGTCGGCGCATTCACGGAGCCGCCGTATCGAACCCGAGCAGCGTCCGGAAGTGCATCCCCCGCTCGCGGTAGTCGCGGAACCGCCCAAAGCTCGGCGCCCCCGGCGAAAGCAGGATGACCCCACCGGCCGGTGTCAGGAGGTCGGCACGAGACACGGCTTCGTCGAATCCGGCCGGTCCTTCAAACAGCTCGACGCGCACGTGCGCGGTCTTCCGGGCCGCTACGGCCGCCTCGATCAGGGGGACCAGCCGCTCGCCGCTCTGTGGTACCCCGAGCACCCAGGTCGCGGCCGTTCGGGCCGCACATGCCGCTGCCAACGGTGCGTAGTCGAGCCCACGATCAAATCCGCCCACGATGATCGACACCGGGCGGTCTCCGTAAGCCTCGAGAGCGGCAACAGCTGCCTGGGGGGCCGTGGACAGCGAATCGTCGACGACCAGTCGACCCTCTCTTGTGCCCACGAGCTGCAAGCGGTGCGCAAGAGGCTCGAACGTGTCGAGCGCGGCCTGAAGATCATCGGAGCGCAGAGCAATGTCGTGACCCATCGCCCGCAGGACCGTCAGGGCGCCGGCCACGTTCGAGGCGTTGTGCCAGCCGATCAGGCGACTAGAACCGATGCTCACCAGGAGGTGGTCATCGGCGTCGATGACGTCGCTCCCACGTGCTCGGATCGTGCCCTCCACGCCGAACGCGTCGAGCGAACGATGGGACCGGGCTTCCTTGGCGACGTCAGCGTTGGCCATGTTCGCGGCAAGTCGGCAGCCCGGGTCAGCGAAGAGATTCATCTTGTCGGCGTAGTACCGCTCCTTCGTGCCATGCCAGTTGAGGTGCTCCGGGAACAACGCCGTGAGGACACCGTGCTCAGGGCTCATGCCGACCTCGGCGCACTGGAAGCTCGAGAGTTCGAAGACGTACCGCTCGGGGCCGTCGACCGGCCCGGCCGTGCCAGCGTCACGCCGCTCCCCGAGGACTTCGATCGGGGCGCGCCCGATGTTGCCGGCAAGGACCACCGACTCCCCGAGAGAGGCAAGGAGGTGGTGCAGCAGCGACGAGGTCGTGCTCTTGCCTTTGCTCCCGGTGATGCCGACCA
>JANPDB010000935.1:0-1721 GCA_031431255.1 Acidimicrobiia bacterium
CAGCAAGGTCAACCCCTTCCGCGTCGGCGACTCCTTCTCTTGGACACAGTCGTCAAACAAGCGCAACCCTGGTGCTCTCATAAGCGCACGTACGATCACGGTCATGGAGTATCTCCCTGACGCTTCGGGATGGGTCTCGCAATGGGCGGACAGCCAACCGAACGACATCTTCGACGCTGCGAAAGGCGCAGCCGTTCGTGGCGTGCGGGTCAACTACACCCTTGTCGACGCCACCGACGAGTCGTCACGAAGCTTCGGTTCACTCACCACCCTGTGGCTCGGGGAGGACATTAACGCCGGCTGCTGCACTCAAGGCATCCTCCAGTGGGGCGCAAACCCTCCGGCCGAAGCCATCGATGCCTACACACGCCTCGTCAACGGACAGTCAAAAAGCGGCGTGATCGTGTTCGCACGACCCGACGAAGCCCTCGGCGCCCGGCCTCTTTTGCGCCTGTCGTGGAACAACGCTGACACCGGCAACAACAGCGCCGTCTACTTCGACGTTGTCCCTCGCTAAGCCCACGTACGATCACAAACGACGAAGTTCACCAAACACCCGAGCTTCACATATATGCATTCGACGGCGAGTTGCAGACAGGGAGTGTCAGAAACTTTGTGTGAGTGGTCTGTCCTGAGGGTCCGCGGCAGGGTGCCGGGTCCCGGAAAGGATCTTGATCATGGGAACGAAGACAACAACGAAGACGGCTGTGGAGTTGGTGGCGCCGGTGGACGCGTCGATGCGGGACTGGGCCGAGACGCTGGTGGCTCGCTCTCGGGCTGAGGGTGTCGATCTGGTCGGCGCGGACGGGCTCTTGACGGCGCTGTTGCGCACCGTGCTGCAGACCGGGATGGAGGTCGAGTTGGCCGAACATCTCGGCTACGAACGGAACGACCCGGCCGGCCGCGGCAGCGGGAACTCGCGCAACGGCTACTCGGCCAAGACCATCGCAACGGAGATCGGCGACATCGAGCTCAAGATCCCGCGAGACCGCAACGCGACCTTCGAACCGCTCACGGTTCCGAAGCACGTCCGGCGCCTCGATGGCCTCAACGCGAACGTCCTGTCGCTCTACGCGAAAGGCCTGACGACGGGCGAGATCCAGGCCCATCTGGTCGAGATCTACGGCACCGACGTCAGCCGGGACACGATCAGCCGGATCACCGACGCGGTCATCGAAGAGATGACGGCGTGGCAGAACCGGCCCCTCGACAAGGTGTACCCGGTCGTGTTGATCGACGCCATCGTCGTGAAAGTCCGCGACTCGCAAGTCGCGAACCGGCCCGTGTACGTGGCCATTGGGGTCAACATGGACGGCGAACGTGACGTGCTCGGGCTGTGGCTCGGCCCGACCGGCGGTGAGGGCGCTAAGCAATGGATGACGATGCTCACCGAGCTCCGTAACCGTGGCCTCGCGGACGTGCTCATCGTGTGCTGTGACGGCCTGAAAGGTCTCCCCGACGCGATCCGCACAACATGGCCCCTGGCCACCGTGCAAACGTGCGTGGTACATCTCGTTCGCAACAGTCTGCGGTACGCGTCGAAGAAGCATTGGGGCAAGATCACCAAGGGCTTGCGGGCGATCTACACGGCCCCTACCGTGCCGGCGGCGGAGGCCCGATTCGCTGAGTTCTCGGCCGAATGGAGTCAGAAGTACCCGGCGATGATCTTGTCGTGGGAACGCTCGTGGGCCGAGTTCGTGCCGTTCCTCGAGTTCCCCCAA
>JANPDB010000936.1:0-4483 GCA_031431255.1 Acidimicrobiia bacterium
GAGCGTCTGCGCCATCGGCGCCATGACGAAGCGAACCCCTCTGACGCGACGGAGGAGATTGCCGTGCGGATGACCGCGACCTTCGACCCGTGGCCCTCGGCGATCGAGATCGGCACCTCTCGGCCGCTGCCCGAGACGATGCGCGACGCAATGGCCGCCGTCGATCGAATCAGTCGGTGAGGTCCGTTCAGCGGACCCGAATGCCGGGGGTGATGACAACCTTCAAGGCGCCGGTGTCGGCGGCGCGGGCGAAGGTGTCGTACGCCTTGATCATCAGGTCCATCGTGAAGTGGTGGGTGACGAACGGGGCGGCGTCGAGTTGTCCGCCGGTGGTGAGCCGCAACAGGGTCGGGGTGGAGTACGTGTCGACGAGACCGGTGGTGATGGTGACGTCGCGGGTCCAGAGCGTCTCCAGGTGCAGGGTTGCTGGCTTGCCGTGCACGCCGATGTTGGCGACATGGCCGCACGGCCTGATGAGCGTGGTGGCGAGTTCGAAGGTGGCCGGGGTGCCAACGGCTTCGATGGCGACGTCGGCTCCGAGGCCGCCGGTGAGCTCCATCACGGCAGCAAGGGCGTCCTCGCGGCTGTTGTTGACAACCACGTCGGCGCCGAACCGCTTGGCGGCGTCGAGCCGGCTGTCGGCAAGGTCGATAGCGATGATGTGGCTGGGGCTGAACAGGCGGGCGCCCATGATGGCCGAGAGGCCGATGGGGCCGGCACCGACGATGGCGACGACATCGCCCGGTTGGACGTGGCCGTTGAGCACACCGATCTCGTATCCGGTCGGCAGAATGTCGGCCAGCATCAAGATGTGCTCGTCGGACGCACCGTTGGGGACCGGATAGGTGGAGGTATCGGCGAACGGGACCCGAACATATTCGGCCTGTGTGCCGTCGATGAGGTGACCGAGGATCCATCCGCCGCCACCGATGCACTGGCCGTAGCGGGCATCGCGACAGAACCGGCAGGTGCCGCACGCAGTGATGCACGAGACGAGGACGCGGTCGCCGACCTTCACGTTCTTCACGCCGGCGCCGACGGCTTCGACCGTGCCGACGGCCTCATGGCCGAGAATCCGGCCGTTGGTCACCTCGGGTACGTCGCCCTTGAGGATGTGGAGATCCGACCCACAAATTGTGGTGGCGTCGACCCGGACGATGGCGTCGGTGTCGTCGATCACGGTGGGCTTGGGCACTTCTTCCCAGGCCTTGCTGTCGGCGCCGTGATACACCAGGGCGTGCATCATCGACGTGGTTGCCTTGGCGACCGCCGACTTGGTGGGCCGTGCGAGTGTGGCTGAGACTTTGTTCATGACGTTCCTCCATTTGGCGGGAGGCGTCGAACCCGAACGGATGACAATCAATGGTTGGTCGTCGAGCCCGAAACCAGGCGTCTCTCGGTTGTGTGCGACGGCGGGTGACTACCCGATAGGTGCTGGCGTCAAACCCCCAAGCCGTCGGGTCGGTTCGGTCAGCCTTGTGCTGCGGGCGAGGGGACGTTCGGCTCTGGCGGCGCGTGTGGGATCGGCTCACGCTTCGGGTGCAGCCCACCTCGGCTGCTGAGAGCGGAGGTCATGATGCACTGGGACAACGGATGGCATGACGGCCCCGGCGGTTGGGGCTGGTTGTTGATGGCACTGATGATGGTCGCGTTCTGGGGTGGCGTCGTGTGGATCATCACGACGGTGGTCCGACACGGGCGAACATTCACCGGGCCGGTCCCCACCGCGCCGGTGGTCTCGCCGGCGGTCACGGGTCCTGAGGACATCCTCCACGAACGCTTTGCCCGCGGCGAGATCGATACCGAGGAGTACCACCACCGCCTTGATGCGATGCGCGCGAAACGATGACCGTGGTCTCGGGCGCAGGCTCGACGGGCTGAAGGGTTACAGGCCGATGAGTTCGTAGTCGACGCCGATGAGGTCGTACGTGCGCCGAGCTCGGAGATCTCTCGTGAGGAGCCGACGTTCGCTTACTCGGGCCGCCTCACCGACCAGCGCGTCGTAGACCGCGCCGCCCGAAACCCCGATGACACCGAGTCGCTGCAGAAGCGTTGTTGCAGCGGCGTGCTCGAGCCAGCAGATAGAGGGGAACACGGTGGCGATGATGGTCCGCGCGGTTGGCGCGTCGATCGAAAGTTCACCCGGTAGGCGCGTGAGTACGGAGAATGTCTCGAACGCGGCATGTCCGGCCAGTGCCGGGCCGTGATTTCGTACAGCATCTCGGCAGATGACGTGAGCAGCGTGCGATCCGTCGAGGGCGGCGACCGCGACGCTGGTGTCGACGGCCCAGGTGTCAGCGCTGGTCGGCATCGCGCCACCGCTGCACGTCGGCGTCGGTGATCGTCATTGCGTCAACGCGTTCGATCACCGGCCAGCCGTCCACGGCAACGATCGCCCGGCTTCGCCGGCGTACCGGCGCGAGGCGGATCGAATCGCCGTCGATCGTGACCTCGAGTGCCGCATCGGGTTCCAACGACAGGCGGTCCCGGATCTCCTTCGGTATGACGACCCGTCCCGCTCGATCGATGGATGCCATCATGGATGGTATTCTACCATCGCACCTTCGGTCGAGGCAACCGGGCGGACCAGCCGCAGCCAGCCTTCGTGCACTTCCGCGAAGGCATTGTCTGGCGTCACGAACTCCCGACGTGAGCGTGGGGTGGGCATCTCGCCGTCTGAGCCGGCGCCCCTACGCTCCGGCGCGCCTAGGAGGCGTCTTTCACCACCCGCCACGCCAACCACAACAGGGGAAGCTGAAGGGGGAGTCGAAGCCACGCGGCTATCGCCGAGTCGAAGGGCGGCGGCGCGCCCTCGATGCCTCCGTCAATCGCCGACTGGACGTTGGCGGGGAACACGACCACGAACGTGGCGAACGCCAGGTAGCCGGCGAACTTTGGCCGCGACTTGCTGGCCAGAAGGACGGCCACCGCCAGTTCGACCGCGCCGCTGGCGTAGGTCGTGGTCCGCGGAGAACCGGGCATCCAGGTGGGGACAATCCGGTCGAATTCGGCGGGGAACGCGAAATGGGCGACGCCGGCCGCCCCGAGTATCGATGCAACGAACAGCCGAGGGGTTGGTCGCCGGATCGAGGTCAGGACGCCACCGCCGCCTTGGCGGCGCGGTCCTGGGCGACGGCGTCGTAGAGCTCGTAGTCGGTGGCGGTGTCGTCGTCGAACTGGTACTTGAGCAGACCTGCGTCGTCCCAGAGGCGGCGGAGGTAGCCGTTGTTGGCATCGAGCAATCCGAGCTTGCGGACGTTGGGCACGAGCTTGGAGAAGAAGGCCTTCTGGAAGGCTGCTCCGGGGTCGAGCCCGAGTGAGCCGGCGGCCTGCATGAGGTAGGGCACCACCTTGTCGACGCTGACGCCGAGGCGCTCCCACATCTCGGGTGTGGTCGAGCGTGAGCGGTTGCGGAGCGTGTTCTCGGCCAGGAACTCCTGGCGGTCCTTGAGCTCGGCCTGGGAGAGCTCCTGGTAGTACTCGCCGAGGCTGAGGATCCCGAAGGCGACGTGGCGGGCCTCGTCGGCGAGCACGTAACGGAGCAGCTTGTGCAGCAGCGGCTCGTCGACGCGTCGGAGCATCTCACCGAACGCCGCGAGGGCGAGGCTTTCGATGATGACCTGCATGCCGAGGTAGGCCATGTCCCAGCGGTTGTCCTCCAGTAGACCGAAGACCTGCTCCTGCAGGTACGGCCCCATCGGGTACTGCTCGCCGACCTTCTCGCTGAGGTAGCGCTGGAACACTTCGGTGTGACGGGCCTCGTCGATCGTCTGCGTGGCTGCGTAGTACTTCGCGTCGATCCAGGGCACGGTCGAGGTGATCTTCGCCGCCGTCAGCATGGCGCCCTGCTCGCCGTGGACGAATTGGCTCAGCGTTGCCTTCAGCTGTTCGAGGCCGAGCTGGGTGAACTCCTTGTCGCCCCACGACTTGAAGGGCGAGCCCGGCAGCTCCTTGGCCGCTTTTGCCAGCACCATTACGGGAGCGTTCCAGTCGATGATCTCCTCGGGGTCGACAGGCGTCGACCAGTCGAGCTCGGTCACGCTCGACCACTGTGACGCCATCGCCTTGTTGTAGAGCGTCACCAGTTGCGGGCGCGACCGTTCGTAGTTCCACAGGAACGTGGTGGGGGTGTGGTCGGTCACGAAGCGGATCGTGCCCTCGACGTCGGCATCGGCCGGGATGGCGGGGAGTTCGGTCGTGCTCATCGTCGTCTCCTGCGATTGGGAGGCCCTCACACGCGCTGCTCGCGGCCCGGAAATGCACTCTACGCGTTCAGGACGGCTCGAGCGATTCTTCCGACGACGGGACCCGGAACAAACGGTGGCTTCCCGAGCACTCGCCAACTGCCGGGAGTACGGTTCGCGAAGGGCGTTGAGCCATCTCGGTTCGGACGGCCAGAAACGGGAGAACACATGAAGTACATGGTCGAATACAACGTTCGTACGGTCGGTCTCACGCATGACCAGAACTTCGCCAACCAGGA
>JANPDB010000937.1:0-3667 GCA_031431255.1 Acidimicrobiia bacterium
GAGTCCGACTACGTGCCGCCCGTTCGGTCCACGTCGTCTTCAGAGGCCAGCCTGCGTCTGAACTACGCGCTCGGTCAGGACGAATACGGTTCGACCACGAGCCTGTCGCTGGGCGCCGACCAGTTCCCGCTGCCCGATCTGGCCGTGGGTCGTCTGGTGGAGACCTATAGGGAAGCGTCGGGGATGCTCGACGCCTACCTGTCGCTGACCGGCGGCGTGACTCGCACACCCACCTCGGCGTTCGTCAGTGGCTACGACTTCCTCACCGATGCGGCGACCTCGGTGGCCGACGATCTCGCCGCCGGCATGAACAAGCAAAGCGGACCGGGCTTGGCCGTGGATACCCTCCTCGCCGAGAACAACATCTCTCCGGAAGATCCGCGGGCGTGGACTGCCACCCAACTCCGGACCGGTCTGCTCGGCCGAAAGCACGACGTGGTGTACCTCGCCGGACACTTCAGTGCGAACAGCGCGTTGGCCGCCGACTTCAAGACCACGATGCTCAGCACGGAGCTGGCGGCGAGCGCGACCGACTTCACCAACACGCTCATCTTCAGCGGTGGTTGCCACTCGGGTTACAACATCGACGACGGCGACGTGATCCCCGGCGTGACGGCTCCGCTCGACTGGGCCCAGGCGGCATCCCGGAAGCAGGCAACCCTCGTCGCCGGCACGGGTTACCAGTACGGCGATACTGACTTCGTCGAATACTCCGAGCGGCTCTACGCAGGCTTCGCCAAGCAGCTGCGCTACGGCACCGGGGCGGTGACGATCGGCGAGGCGCTGGTGAACGCCAAGCGGGTCTATCTGAAAGAGACGCCCGATCCGCGTGGGCTTCACCGCAAGTCGATCATCGTCGCAACGCTGTTCGGCCTCCCGATGATGGCGATCAACATGCCCGGCGGCCGTCTCACCGAACCCGCGGATGCGTCCGTTGTGGGAACAACCGGCGCCCCGATGTTGGCCGCGCCGACGGGAACGCCCGGCGCCGGCCTGGGACTCAGCTCCGCTGAACTGACGGTGACGGGTGCGCTGACCGAAAGGACAGTCGACCTGGTTGACCTGTCGGTGGTGCCGCCGAGAATCCCACCATTCACGATTCCGGCCACGTACTTCCGGGGTCCTGACGGCGTGGTCACCAACCCCGCCGAACCAGCCCTTCCCCTCATCTCCAAGAACGTGAGCGTGGTGGGCCGGGTGCTGCGCGGCGTGGGCTTCCGCGGAGGGAACTACATCGAGCGCACGATCCTGCCACTCACCGGCGCGGCGACCACTGACCTACGTGGCGCACACGCCCCGTTTTCGTCCCCGGTGTTCTTTCCGATGCGACTGGCCACCGTCAACTACTTCGACGCTCTGGCGGGTGGCAGCACCCGGCTCCTGGTGACACCGGCGCAGCACCGCGCCGATCCCAACTCACTGTTCAGCACACTTCGCAAGTATGACAACGTCAACATGCGCTTGTTCTACAGCACCAACACGGGCTCGCCTGCGCTGGCGGCGGCGCCGTCGCTCAGCGGTGTCTCTGGTGCGGTCGAAGGCGCTGACATCGTCTTCCGGGCCAGCGTCACCGGCAACCCGGCAGCGGGCGTTCAGCAGGTTTGGATCACCTACACGGGCGACAGCGCGCGGTGGGTCTCCGTCGATCTGGAGCAGTGCGTAACTCCCACGCTCCCAACAAAATGCGCTCGCGAGGACTCCACCAAGTGGGTGGGACGTCTCGCGAATGGCGCGCCCGTCGCGCCCAACCTGCGCTTCATGGTGCAAGCTGCCAACGGGGTGGGTCTCGTCACGCTCGATGATGCCCTGGGTGCGTACTATCCGGTGTCGGGATCCGCAACGCCGGTGGCGCCTGCGGCGAGCGGGCTCACGTTGAGCAGTCCGTCCACCGCCGCGGTCGGTTCGTCGATCTCGCTCAGCGCAACGCTCCAGCCAGCAGTGTCCGGCAAGTCGGTCACCTTCACGCTCGGCTCATCGGTCCAGACAGCCCTCACGGGCGGTGCCGGCATCGCCACAGCGACGCTGCCGGTCTCCGTGCTGCCGGGCAATACCACCGTTCGAGCCTCGTTCGCTGGCGACGACCAGTACTCAGCGTCCTCGGCGTCCTCATCGTTGACCGTGACGAAGAGCCCGACGAGCCTTAGCCTCGAAGTGCTGTCCTCCTCGTCCGCGGTTCCGAGCGGTGTCCGAGCCAAGCTGACCGACGACACCAGAGGTGGGGCACCGCTCGCTCAGCGAACGGTCTACCTCACGTTCTCCACGACGGCCGGCTTCAGCCGGACGGTGACGGCGATCACCGACTATGCAGGGTTCGCCATGGCGCCGCCGCTGGCCCTCCAAGGTGGCGTGTACCAGGTGAACGCAGCGTTCCCCGGCCCCGGTGTGCGCGAGGACAGCTACGAGCCATCAACCGCCACGGCAGAGATTTCCATCGTTGCCATCACCGGCGTGACGGATGGCCAGAAGTACATCACCGGTGCGGTGCCGACCGTCGGCTGCAGCGTCGGCGACACGTTGTCCGGCCTTGCAACGCCGTGCACCGTGGTCGTGACCGGCGGGAACAGCAACGGAGTAGGCAGCTTCACCGCCAAGGCAACGGCCACCGACAAAGCGGGCAAGATGATCACTGCTTCCGTCAACTACAGGGTGATCTACGGATGGTCCGGCTTCGAGCAGCCGATCGATCCTCCCAGCCAGGGCATCAGCGTGTTCAAGGCGGGTTCCACGGTACCGGTGAAGTTCTCGCTCACGAGGGCTGACGGATCATCCATCCAGCCGCTGACCGCACCCCGGTGGTCAGCACCGGCGCAAGGTGGACCGACTGGGCTTCCCGTGAGCGAGAGCCTCTACAGCCTCCCCGGCGACAGCGGCGTCCTCTTTGTGCCCGCGGGCTCGGGCTGGCGCTACAACTGGAAGACGGACAAGGCGCAGGCCGGGTTCTACTGGCGAATCACCGTGACAGCCGACGACGGTGAAGAACGCACCATCGTCGTCGCTCTTCGGTAGGCCTAGGCCGCCCGGCCCCAGCTTGAGCTTGGTAGTACTCGTCACTCCACGGACTGCGTGCTGTCCACAACTGCACAACGGTCAGCCCGTCACGGTCAGGAGCACCACGGGGCATCCAACCACGCGGTGGCCGTCGTCACCCGCGTGCTCGATATCCGTTAGCTCGACTGGCCGGAACGAGTCGTCGAGCCGGGCTCCGCTGTGTCCGTCACAACGTGCAGCATCACCCGGGAGTCCGCCGAGAGAATCCGACCTTCGGCGAGCCTCGATCGACGAAAGAATTTCTCGGGTTTCTTCGGAATGGGCTCCCAGAATGTCACACCCCCAACGCGATAATGGAGCCATGAGCACAACGGTTTGGGACGGGGTGAAGATCCCGACGAGTGATCCATCTGTCACGACCCGTGTGCATGCCGTCGCGGCGTTACGTCAGCTGGAGCGTCTCCGACGCGAGGTCGACGCCGCCTCGGCCAAGGTCACGATCGTTCTCGGCGCGAACAGTCGTGACACTGCCGCCGAGATCAGTCGCGCAACGGGAAGATCGAACCGTCAAGCCCGCCGCGATGCCCAGACCGCACAAGCGATCGAGACGCTCCCCGCGGCCGGTGAAGCATTGGCAAAAGGTGAGGTGTCGGCTGAGCACGTCGCCATGCTCCACCCA
>JANPDB010000938.1:0-2842 GCA_031431255.1 Acidimicrobiia bacterium
CACTTCGGCAGCCCACGACAGCGGATCGTTCATGGAGGAGTTCGTGCTCGGCGTGCCGAAGCTGAGGTTGATCACCTTGATGTTCAGCCCGTTGTCGTTCTTGTGCTGGACCACCCAGTTGATGGCGGCGATGACCTGGGACACGTCGGTGCCGCCGTCGTAGGCTCCGACCTTTACGTTCACGATGCGAGAACCGGGGGCCACGCCGACGAAACGTGTCTTGTCGGTGAGCGAACCCGTGCCGGCGGTGTCGAGCCCGGCGGCGATGCTCGCCATGTGCGTGCCGTGGCCGTACGCGTCGAGACCCGGATACGCGGAGAACGGCACGTCGAGGGAAAGGTCAGGACCGTTGATGATCTTGCCGGCGAGTCCCGGAACGGGGCTCACGCCCGTGTCGATCACGGCGATGTCGACGCCCAGCCCGGTGACGCCGCGGCTCCACATCTGGTCGGCGCGGATCTGGCGCGTGATCTGGAACAGGGAGCCAGGGTCGTCCGCGTAGGCCTCGACCGTCGATACTGCGACCGCTGTTGCCGAACTGGTGACAGCGGTCCTCGCCGTCTTGCCGGTCGCCTTGACGGTCGTCGTCGGCGCCTTGATCGTGGTCGTCGGCGCCTTGATCGTGGTCGTCGTGGCCTTGACGGTCGTGGGCGTTGCAGTGGTCGTCGGTGCCGCGGTTGTCGTGGCCGCTTTGACCGTGGTCGTGGGTGCCGCGGTCGTCGTCAGTGCCGACGTCGTCGTGGTTGCTTTGACGGTGGTCGTGGTCGTTGGTGCGGCAGTGGTCGTCGGGGAGGCAGTGATCGGCGCCACGGTCGTGGTCGTGGCCGACTGGTTGTTCTTGCCGGCCTCGGCCGCAGGCATGACGGTTGTCGATGCCACGAGCGTGAGAACAACGGCGACGACGGCTCTGCTTCCTTGCATGTGTTTCATCACGAAATCCTTTTCGACCACTTAGAGTGGTCACAGGATCGTCGCCGCGTCTGAACGGCTGGTCATCAATTCTGATGAAACGTCCGCCAGTTAAGCCAGGTGACCTATGCGCCACTCGGCACTCCGGAGGACCGATGGGCCGATCAGTCCCAGCCGCGGCGCGGCCAACGTCAGTCGCGGAGAGTGTCGAGGTCGGCGAGTACGAGCGCGGCGTGGCGGCCGACGTCGTCGACGTCGTACGTCCGGCGGACCACGCCCTCCGGATCGATGAGGAACGAGTGCCGGTGGGGGTAGTCGACGTACGGCCCACCGGTCCGGATCACGCCGTAGGCCGAACCGACCGAGTGGTCGACGTCCGACAGCAGGGGGAACGGGAATCCTTGGGCGCTGCGAAAGGAGCGGTTCTCTTCGGGGGTGTCGAAGGATGCGCCGAGAATGGCGCAGTTCCGGTCGGCAAACGCTTCGGCACTGTCACGCAGCGCCTGGCCCTGCAGCGATCAACCAGGAGTAGCGGCCTTCGGATACCACCACAGGAGCAGCCAACCGCCGCGGTAGTCGAGCAGCGACACCGCGTTCCCGTCCTGATCGGGCAGGGAGAACGGTGGCGCCGAGGTTCCCGGGGTCAGCATGGATGCAACGTAGCGCGGACGCTGCGTCGGACCGTCGCCGGACCGCAGCGCGCCCCGAGGACGCCTACCGTCATTCCCCATGAGCATCTGGTTCCGGGTCCGCCTGCAGCTCAGCATCGCGCTGGGCCTCTCCATGGCCACGAGCCTAGGTCTGCTCCTCGTGCGCTACGCCGCCACGGGCCGATTCGGTTTCCGCTTTCTCGTCTGGAACCTCTTTCTCGCCGCGATCCCGTTTCCCCTGGCGCTGCTGGCCGATTGGTTGCTGCGGGTTCGACATGAGGTCGCTGCCCTCTCCGTCCTCGCCGGCTGGTTGTTGTTCCTGCCCAACGCGCCCTATCTCGTGACCGACATCCTCCATCTGGAGCGATCCGACGCACCGCTCTGGTATGACGCGCTTCTCTACGGCTCGTTCGCGGTGAGCGGGATGCTCCTGTGCTTTGGGTCGGTCTCGCTCGTTCACGTCGCCGTGCGGGCGCGTCTGGGTACCGTCGCCGGCTGGATCGCCGCGCTCCTCAGCCTTCTGCTCGCGGGGTTCGGTGTGTACCTCGGGCGGGTCGAGCGCTGGAACTCCTGGAACTTCTGGCAGACACCACGTTCGCTGGCCCGGAGCATCCTCGAGCCGGTCCAGAACCCGCTCAGCAACACCCGGACCATTGGCTTCACGGTCCTCTACGGCGCGTTCCTGTGCGTGAGCTACGTCTCGTTGGCGGCGATTGGCGCTGTCCTGAGGGAGCTGGCGTCGATCTCGGAGCCGGACGCATCGCTCAGTCCGTGAGTCCCGTCACGCATCCTCCCCCGGGACCTCGGTATGCCGCCGTGGTCGCCGGCGCCGATGCCAGCTACGGTGACGCACAGCCCGCTCGAGAGGAGGCAGTTCTGTGACACACCCGCACGAGACCCCGCCGCAGCCGACCAAACATCCGGCCGAAGATGAAGTTGAACTCTACGAGGAGACGGAGGACGTCCCCGGTGAGCTGAGCTCGGAGGATCTGATGGATCTTCTGGCCGACGTCGGCCTGGCCGAGGAGCTCAACGAGCCCCTTGACGCGCTCGACGACCCGGAAAGCCGAGAAGAAGCAGCGTTCTGAACACCCGCAGGTGAACGGTCCTGCGGCGGTGCGTCTCTCCGCTGTACGAAACGAGTGCCCTCGGCAGGATTCGAACCTGCGCCACCGCCTCCGGAGGGCGGTGCTCTATCCCCTGAGCTACGAGGGCGGGATGGCCCGTCCACCCTACTCGCCTGTGTTGAGCCGTCGCTCAGGCGCGACCTCGTGGATCCGGTT
>JANPDB010000939.1:0-3950 GCA_031431255.1 Acidimicrobiia bacterium
ACCGACACCGAGATGCTGCGTGGGTTCATCGGACGCGAGCCCGACCCCGAGTATCTCGCCACGTGGATGAAACCGGAGCAGACCGCGCAGATCCTCGTCGAACTTCTCGAGGAAGGTCCCACCGGCCGCACCGCCAACAGCATCGGGCTCTACGCCGGCTTCCCGTGCGTCATGCCGCCTCCCGAGTGACACTGCCCGACGCCGGAGAGAGATGTCGGTGATGTGTGATCGCCATCACGGAGTAGCACTGAGGACTCGGGCAGAGTGATGGTGCCGGGTGAGGGCCCGGGCCTGCCTGCGGAGGACGAAATGGCCGAGAACACGATCGACGTCGACTACCTGATCATCGGCGGGGGTGCCGTCGGGATGGCCTTCGCCGACTCGCTTCTCACCGAGACGACGGCCACCATGGCCATCGTCGACCGCCACCATCGCCCCGGTGGGCACTGGAACGATGCCTATCCGTTCGTCCGGCTGCACCAGCCGTCGTCGAACTACGGCGTGAATTCGCGCCCGCTCGGCTCCGGGATGAAGGATGAGGTCGGCCACAACAAGGGGATGTACGAACTGGCGTCGGGCCAGGAGGTGCTGAGCCACTTCGACCTCGTCATGCAGCAGCAGTTCCTCACGTCAGGCCGGGTGCGCTACTTCCCGATGAGCGACGCGTGCATCGACGGAACCGTCACGTCGCTCCTCTCCGGCGAGAAGACGACCATCAACGCCAAGAAGATCGTCGATGCGACGCATTCCAAGATGAACGTTCCTTCGACCCACACGCCCGGGTTCACCGTGTCGCCCGACGTCGCGTTCATTCCGCTCAACGGGCTTCCGAGAATCGCCCACGCCCACGACTCCTACGTGGTGATCGGCGCGGGCAAGACCGGCATGGACGCCATCATCTGGCTGCTCGACAACGGCGCCGCGTCGGAGCAGGTCCGCTGGATCATGCCGCGCGACTCCTGGCTGCTTCCTCGTGAGAACTTCCAGCCGGGCCTCGAGTTCTTCCCGGACGTGGTGCGCGACCTCGCCGCGCAGGTCGAGGCCATCGACGGGGCCGCATCGGTCGATGAGGTGTTCGAACGGCTCGAGGCGTCGGGCAACGTGGTCCGGATCGACCCGACCGTAAAACCCGAGGCATACCACTGCGCCGTCGCCAGTGCCGGTGAGCTCGCGCAACTCCGACGCATCTCGAACATCGTGCGCCTCGGCCGGGTGACCGCGATCACTGCCGAGGAAGTCGTGCTCGAGCACGGCACGATTCCGACCGGACCGAACGCTCTGCACATCGATTGCTCAGCGGCGGGCATTCCGACCCTCCCCGCGAAAGCGGTGTTCTCCGGCAACCGCATCGCCCTGCAATGGGTGAGGGTGTGCCAGCCCACGTTCAGCGCGGCCTTCATCGGAATGGTCGAAGCGAACTTCGACGACGAAGCGGAGAAGAACCTCATCTGCTCCCCGATCACCCCACCCACCGTTCCGCTTGACTGGTTGCGCATGATGGTGGTCGAACTGCCGAACCGGCAGCGCTGGATGAAGTATCCGGTCATCGCGTCGTGGATGGAGAACTCGCGGCTGGCCGGCGGGTTCACCAAGAACCTCAACTCGCTCGAAGGCGACGAGGCGGAGATTTGGGGGCACCTGCAGCGGTACCTCGCCCACGTCGGCCCGGCTTCGGCAAACGCCCGACGGCTCATCGAGGGGTAAGCACCGCGACATCGGCGCGATTGACCGACGCCGGCTCCGTAGAATGCACGGGTGCCGTTCGCAACCGTCCGTACCGGAATGACCCTCGCGTACGAGGTTCGCGGCGAAGGTGAGCCGCTCCTCCTCGTCATGGGGCTCGGTCGACAGTTCGTCTCGTGGCCGAACGCCTTCGTCGATGGGCTGGTCGAGCGAGGGTTCCAGGTCATCGTGTTCGACAACCGCGACATCGGTCTCTCGACGAAGGGGACCATGAAGCCGCCGTCCATCCTTCGATCGATCGTCGGGGCACTGTCCCGACGTTTCGTCCAGCACGAATACTTGCTCTCCGACATGGCCGACGACGCTGCGGGTCTTCTCGACGTGCTCGACATCGAACGCGCACATATCGTCGGCGTTTCGATGGGTGGCATGATCACCCAACAGCTCGCCATCGCCCACCCAAACCGGGTGCGGTCGATCACGTCGATCATGTCGATGACCGGCAATCGGCGCGTCGGACGACCGAAGACGTCGATCTCGCTGAAGCTGGCGAAACTGGCCCGAGGCGACCGAGAGACCTATGTGGATCGGGAGGTGGAGATCTTCCGTCTCATCTCCGGCAGTTCCTTCGACGAGGCGGCGCTCCGGGATCTTGCCACCCGAGAGCTCGCCCGCGATTACTCACCTGAGGGAATGGCCCGTCAGCTCGCGGCGATCGTCGCCAGTCCCGATCGAACGCCGCTCCTCCGCACGCTGAACGTCCCCGCTCTCGTTGTGCACGGCCTCGAAGACACCCTCGTTGCCCCCTCGGGTGGCTTCGCCACGGTGAAAGCGATCCCCGGCGCCCGTCTCCTGGCGTTTGCCGATATGGGCCACAATCTCCCCAAGCACCGCATTCCCGAGGTCCTCGATGCCATCGTCGAGAACACCCGCCGAGCCGCGGCGCGCACGCCGGCCCCGGTCGGCTAGGTGGACTAGGCCGGGACGGACCTCGGCCTGAGGAACCGTCGGGCGATGGAGACGTTGCCGATCAGGCGGGCCACCATCCACACGTTCACGGCGACCCACACGCCACTAAGTCCACTTACTATGGGAAGCGACGTGCGCTGCAGCAGAGCGACGCCCCAGAAGCACGCGGCGGCGGCAACCGCTCCCCCGGCCAACCAGGCAAACAGATCTGCCCCCATCAACACGCCGTCCAGCACGAACACGACGGCCCCGCTGACCTGCAACAGACCGACGAGCAGCAACACCGGAAAGGAACGCGACACGACCGACGCGTCCCCCGAGAACGCGTGGCCGAGCAACGGAGAAAGCACGCCGATCACCGCGCCCAGTCCGACGCCGACGATCACGCCCAGACGCATCAGCCTCCGCGTGACACCCCACAGCTCCGTTGACCCCGCCCGGGCTGCGCCGAGTCGGTTGGCAAACACCGACTGGGACGAGACCGCCAGCGCATCGATCATGAGCGCCAGCAGTAAGAACATCTGCACCCCGATCTGGTGGGCACCGAGCGCCGAGTCGCTGATCCGACTCGCAAGCCACGTCGAACCACTAAGTGTGCTGACCATTAGTGCGGTTCGGACCACCATGGCGACGCCGATGCGAAAGAGGGCGCGAAGACTCGCGGCTCGCGGCCGCTGGAGACGGATCACCCCGCGCAACGCCGCCACATAGACCAGCACGGCCGTCCACTGAACGATCACCGTGCCCGCTGCCGAACCGGCGATCCCCCAGCGGAACACCCAGACGAAGACCATCTCCAGCACAACGTTGGCGAGGTTCGTGCCGATCACCAGACGCACCGGGAGCCGGAGGTTCTCGATACCGCGATACCAGCCCGTGGCAAGCAGCGCGAGAGCGATCGCCGGCAGTCCGAGCGCGGAAATGCGGAGATACGTGACGGCCGCCTCGAGCACGTCGCCCTTGCCTCCAACACGCGAAGCGACGATCCGGGCGCCGAATCCGGCAATGCACGCGGTCAGCGCCCCGAGCACGACCGCCACAACGAGTCCCTGGCTCACCGCGGAGCGAGCACCGGCTTCGTCACCGGCACCTCGCCGCTGCGCTACCTGGGTCGTGATACCTGATGCGAGGAAGGCGATGAGCCACGTGAGAGTCGACAGGACCGTACCGGCGATCGCCAGGCCACCCAACTCACTCGTGCCAATGCGGCCGACGATCGCGGTGTCGGCGAGCACATAGATCGGTTCGGCCGAGAGCGTGAGGAACGCCGGACCGGCGAGTCGCAACAGCCGACGATC
>JANPDB010000940.1:0-2057 GCA_031431255.1 Acidimicrobiia bacterium
TTTGAAGGGAGCCTCGAGCAGCGCCTCGAAGGTCGCGTCGTCGGGCTGGTTGCGCTCATTGAGGCGCTGGAGGAACAGCTTCAGCGCGGCGCGTCCGGGAGCCACGTGGTCGCCCTTGAGGGTGGCCGAGCGGGCAAGTGCGTCCTTGGCCTTCTGGACGCGCTCCTTGCGGGCGGTCTTCTCCTCCTCGGTGCGCTCCACCTTGGGCCTGTCTGCGGCACTGCTGCCAGGTGCGGCCGAAGTGGCAACGGTCGTGAGCTTGGCGCGAATGGCCACCGGACGAATCTCCTTGTCAGGGCCTCGCACACGCGGGGCACAGATGAACCCGTAAAGAGTAGTCGGGCCAGCCCGGTGAACCGCTCACACCGCCGGTCGGACCGTCGAGCCACGAAGGCGAAGTGTTCGCCAAGCGAGCATCAGTAGCGCCAGGGTCGCCACGGTACCGATGTTGGCGAGCATGTGGAAGCCGAACGATCGCTTGATGAACCCTGAGGCGAACGCCGCCGATCCGCCGCAGACGCTCATGAGGAGATCGGCTGAGCCCTGCACCATCACCCGGTCACGCTCGTCCAC
The DNA here is from genome assembly GCA_031431255.1 of Acidimicrobiia bacterium. Lineage (GTDB taxonomy): Bacteria > Actinomycetota > Acidimicrobiia > Acidimicrobiales > JANYDT01 > JANLQX01. Next base: position 574 of record JANPDB010000940.1, read on the forward strand.
CGACTCCGACACCAGGGTGGATCCGCCGATCATGGCGAAGCTCCATCCGAGCCCGAGCAGGAACAGTCCGAGGAACAGCAGCGCCGGTTCGTACCCGGCGAGGGCCGAGACAATCGTGGAGGCGACGAGGATCGAGGCGCCGACGGCGATGGCGGTCACCCGGCCCGCCCGGTCGACGAAACGCCCGACAAGAGGGGCCAGGCCAAACATGCCGATCACGTGGACGGCGATCACGTAGCCGGCGAGCGTCCCGGAATGCCCGTGGTCGGCCATGTGGATCGGCGTCATGGTCATCACCGCCACCATGGATGCCTGAGCGACGATCATCGAACTCAGTCCGACCTTGGCCATCGAGGAGCCGCCGATCACCCGGAGTGCCGGACGGAGGGGTGGGAGTCGGAAGCCACCAGGAGCATTCGCGTCGACGCGGCCGGCGACGACCAGGGGGTCAGGCCGCAGACGGATAGCGATGTTCGTGGCCCCGATGACCAGCATGACCGCGGCAAAGACAAACGGCCCGCTGTAACCCCACAAGCCGAGGCTGCGGGCAGCCCGCTCGCACGGGCCGACAAGGACCTGAGCGCTCACCGCACCGAAGGTGGAGCCGAAGAGCAACAGCGAGATCGCCTTTCCCCGGTTCGCGGTGGTCGCCAGGTCGGCCGCTGCGTAGCGCGACAGAAGGTTGGTCCCCTGACCGACGCCGAAGAAGAGAAGCGCAACGAGGAACAGGATGAAGGCACGGTTCTCCAACGCGATGACGGTGGCGATCGCTCCGACGAAGGCGATCGCGTAGCCCCGGAACAACCCCGGTCGGCGGCCACGACGGGCCATCACCGCGGAAAGGGTGAGGCCGGCGACCGCACCGCCGAGGGTCACGGCGGCGCTGGCCGACCCGGCGAACGTGTCGGCTCCGAGCATCGACTTCGCGGCACGCCCTCCGACGGTGACGGCGACCGAGTTCCCCGCCGAGCCGAGGGTCTGGCTGACCATCAGCACCCGTAGCGTCCGGCGCTGGATCGCCTCCCGAGCAACGACCTTCTCGTGCAGTGCGGTAGTCGAGGCGGTGGACACGGTCGGCGACGCTACTGCCGACGGGCCCGGCGGTCCCGCTGCATTGGCGCCTCGACTGGACGAAGCACTCGGGCAGCCTCCCGTCCCGAGCCCGATGGGTGCATTGCAGCCTTCGGGGAGCGAAGAACTAGAACAGCACCGTGAGCTCCTCGTCTACCGATTTCACCCCTGCCGCACCGGGGGCCTCGTCGCCGCTCATCGCCGCGTCGACCGTCATCCTTGTCCGCGACGCTCGCGAGGCACAGGCCGGTCGGGTGGAGACGTTGATGCTCCAGCGGGTCGGCCGCGGCGCGTTCGCCGGTATGTGGGTGTTCCCGGGCGGCAAGGTCGATCCGGATGACCGGGTGCCGATTGCCGACATCGACCTCGCCCACGAGCTGGCCGCGGCCCGACGCGCTGCCGTTCGCGAGGCG
>JANPDB010000941.1:0-3320 GCA_031431255.1 Acidimicrobiia bacterium
CACTCGAACCCCGGACGCGCCCAGTTCGACACCTCGTAGTTGGTGAAACCGGCGGCACCGAGAAGTTCCGAAGCGAGCTCGTACTTGTCCGCCTGATCGACAGCGTCCGGGGCCCGAGCTGGGTCGGTCGCCAGCGCGGTACCCCCCTCAACCGTCAACGCGTAGGCCGAGACGTGCGTGGTGCCCCAGGAGATCACCTCGTCCACCGATTGGCGCCAGTCGTCCAACGACTCCCCGACCGCGCCGTAGATCAGGTCGACGTTCAACGACGGCAAGCCGACACGCTGGACGGCCGCGACCGCGGTCGCCACGTTGGCCCTGTCGTGGCGACGGTTGAGCGAGGCCAACACGTGATCGACCGTCGACTGCACGCCCAGCGACAGACGGGTCATTCCGGCGTCGCGCAGCGCGGAGACCCACGCTTCGGTGACATCGTCGGGGTTGGACTCGACCGTAACTTCGGCGCTGTCACTCGTCGGCAGCGCCCGGAGTACCTCGGCGAGGAGCGGTGCGTCGATCAGCGACGGCGTCCCGCCCCCGATGAACACGCTCTGAAAGACCGCGCCGTTCGCGGCGGCGGAAGCTATCTCACGTAGGACCGCGTCGACATAGGCACGGTGGAGATGGTTCCGGTCCGTGAAGACCGAGAACGAGCAGTAATCGCACCGATGGGCGCAAAAAGGTATGTGCACATACGCGCCGAGTAGCGCGTGGCGAAACGAAGCTGGGCTGCTCGGATCGATCAGTGGACAAGTTCGGCGCCGAGCGCCGACATTCGCGATTTCACGGTTTCGAGATCGGTCTCGAGGAGCGCCGCGAGCGGGTTGAGATCCTCTCGGCGGATCGTCATGGCCGACCCGGCGGGATCGGAGCGCTGGGACCGGATCATGGTGACATAGCGCGCCAAGAGAGCGGCTTCTTGACCCGACATCGCTTCGAGCTGTATCAGGTCGATCGTGATACCACGGGTGGGAGCGCGGCGCTCGTCCGCGCCATCCGCCGAACCGTCGGCGGCCGTGAGGTCGATAACCGGCAGGAGATGATCGACCGGAACGCCGTAAAACCGAGCGAGCCGCTGGAGACGGGGCACAGAGATTGCCCGCTCCCCGCGCTCGTAGGCGCCCAACACCGACGCCTTGAACTCCTTTTCCGAGGACACCTCCACGTCGTGGAGCGACAGTCGCTGCGATCGCCGGACGCCGCGAAGGCGGAGCCCGACTTGGCGCGTGTAGTTGGCGTCAACGCCTAATTCGTCGTCCATCGGTGTCCCTCAGTGTCATGACCGTTGGGGCGGTCGGAACTCTCGTAACTTTTCGCTGTACACCGAACAGATGTACCCCGAAAAGACACGCTCCGTGAGAAAGTCCGGGCCTCACCGGTGAGTCGGCCGTCGCTTACGCGCGCTGCGTGCATTTAACAGGGTAGCGCAGGTGACGCACGCGATGGGGGATTGCCTGCCACGTGCCAGCGGATTTTCTTTCACAACCTGGGCAGTCCGCCTTAGTCACGTCGTCGTGCGACCGCGGCATGGAGGGCGACAAGAAGCGCTCCGGCCACGATCGCCGCGGTCTCGGCACGCAACACCGAGCCCGGCAGCCCAACGGCCTCGGGCAGCTGATCCCGCTCGGAGACATCCCATCCACCTTCGGGCCCGATCGCCACAATGGCATCCTCCAGGCGGAGTTCGCGTCCCCCACGGTCGGCCCGGACGACCCCGGGACGCTGTGCCAGCGAGTCGACCGTGATCGCTGGTTCGATGATCGGCAGCCATGCTCCACGGCTCTGCTCCAATGCCGAGCGGGCGATCAGGGCGAGCCGGGAGGCGTTGCGGTCGGCCTTGCCGTCGTCCCACTTGACGATCGATCGGACCGACCGGACCGGAATGATCCGTCGCACGCCGAGCTCAGTCAGCTTCTGGACGACCATCTCGGGTTTTTCGCCCTTGGTCAGCGAGAAAGCGATACCGACGTCGGGCGGACCAGCCTCCTCCTGCACTGCTCCAGAAAGCGCCACGTCGCCGGTGTCTCCGAACGACGCGGCCAGGACCGCTTCCACCCAACGGCCCCACCCGTCCGTCAGGGTGACCGTGTCCCCGGTTCGGAGACGGAGCACCCGGGCGCAATGGTGGTGCGCTTCCTTGGCGAGCGTCAACCGGGCGACGCCGGGACCCGCGAGCGAGGCGCGCTCGACGACGAGGTGCGCTCGGGCGTCAGCCTCAGCGGGTCCTGCCGCAGAACGCGAGTCCGCAGCTCCGGGCATTACCGGAACTTGGACCGGATCTTGCCCAGCAGGCTCCGATCAGGCGCGGCCACCGGCTCGTCCCGCATCACGGCCAGGGCCCGAAGCACTTCGTCCTGCTCCTTGGTCAGCTGCGTGGGGGTGCTCACGATCACCTGCACCAACAAGTCGCCGCGCCCCCGTCCGTTGACGACCGGAACCCCGCGTTCGCGCAGTCGGTAGACCCGACCGGTCTGGGTTCCGGCGGCGATGACGAGGTCTTCGACCCCATCGAGGGTCTCGTAGGCCAGATGCACGCCCAAGGCCGCTTGGGTGACTGGCACTTCGAGCTGCTCGACGAGATCGACACCGTTTCGCGAGAAGCGCGGATGGGGCTCGACCCGGAGATGGACGAAGAGATCGCCGTTCGGTCCGCCCCGCGGACCCGCCGGTCCACGGCCCGAGAGCCGCAGGGTGGTGCCGTCATCGACGCCTGCCGGAACCCCGACCGGGAAGGTCCGCTGCTCGGTGCGCCGTCCCTCGCCGCGACACGTCGGACAGGGCGTCTCGATCGTCTGACCAGTGCCGCCGCATCGCCCACAGGCGCTGGTGGTCACCATCTGACCGATGAGTGACTGCCTCACACGGCGGACCTCACCGGTCCCGTCGCACTGGGTGCACTTCGATGAGGACGTCCCTGGCGCTGCGCCGCTCGCCGCGCAGGTGTCGCAGGCCACCGGGAGCCGTAGGGTCACCTCGGTGGTGACCCCGAACACGGCTTCTTCGAAGGTGAGCGACGCCGCGGTTTCGGCGTCGCCGCCACGCGGCGGACCCGACGGCCCACGTCGTCCCCCGCCACCGAACGGATTCCCGGAACCGCTGAAGAACGCCTCGAACAGGTCGTTGAGCCCGCCCGACCCGAAGCCGAACGGATCCCCCGCACCCCCGCCACCGCCGGAGCGGAGACCATCGATGCCGAACTGGTCGTAACGGGCTCGCTTTTCCGGGTCCTTCAGGACCTCGTAGGCCAACGCGAGCTGCTTGAACTGCTCCTCCGCGGCCGGGTCGTCGGGATTCGCGTCGGGGTGCAACTCGCGAGCGCG
>JANPDB010000942.1:0-3641 GCA_031431255.1 Acidimicrobiia bacterium
CGACGCGAGCGGGTTCTTGCCGAGCTCGACGGCGATGTAGGCGTAGTCGAGGTTCGACAAACCCTCCCCGGTCTCGGAGTCGGGAAGGAAGAAGTTCCACAGGCCGTTGGCCTTGGCCTTGTCCTTCACCGTCTGGAGCAGCTCGAGCTGGCCGACGCCATAGCCCCAGTGGTCTGCCCGGCCGACTCCGAGGCGATGGAACTCCTCGGTGATCGGGTCGACCTCGTCGCGGATGAAGGCCTTCACCTTGTCGTAGAGCGGGCGGACCTTCTCGGACATGCCGAGGTCGTACATCGCAGGCGTCGTCTTGAGCGCAGTCATGGCGAACAACGTAGCGACCGGAGGGCGAATCAACCAAGCTCGACGGCCGTGGTCACCCGGTCGTCACCACCCGAGAACGCGCCAACCACAGATCAGCCGAGCGGCGGTTCCCCGCCGTTGCGCAGCACCTCGGTCCACTGCAGCGCAGTGGCAGCGTCGGGCCAGGTGAGCCGGTCGAGCGTGCGCCGCACCTTGACCGGGCGGGCACCGGGCGCATCGGGGTCGTCGGCCAGTTCGGAAAGGAACGGGGCGGCCGAGAGCGTGGCACGGTCGGGCGTTGCTCCATCCGACGGCGCCGCGAGCGGATCGGACCGCCATCGGGCGAGGTCGTGCTCGACTGGGATACCCCAGCGATGCGATCTGGCGCCGACACCGGCGATCTCCCACTCGTCGTCGCCCAACTGCAGGACGCCGTTCACCTCGCACGGCGTGGAGTAGCGGCCCGACCCGGCCACATCGACCGTCTCCGAGGTGATGCGCTTTGCGCTGCCTTCCCACTCGAGGTCGAAGGCGAGTCCGACACGATCCCCCAACTCGGTGCCCCATGCGTCGAGTGGATCGTCGAACGCAAGCGCGAACGCCTCCATCGCCACGGTCCAGTGTTCGCCCGGTGTTTCGCAGATCGCATGCGACCACAGACCCCCGCCGCGGACTTCGAAGACGTTGGCGTCGACGGGCGCGGCGAGATCGTGATCACGGCACAGAACGTACGGACGGCCCTCGCTGACGATGCCGGCACAGAACCATGCCTTGCGCTGACGGGGCAGCACGGTGAACTCGACGAAGCCACCGAGCCAACCCGTGCTCCGCCCTGCCACGGGCCTCGGGAGTTCGGCGTCGGGCAGGGCGAAGCTGAAGCCCCACGACTCGGCCCACCAGCGCTCCGGTCCGGGTTGGTGCGCCCGCTCCAGCGTGCGGACCGTCATGCGCCGGGATCGATCCCGGCGGCGCGGAGCTTGGCCCGGAGGGCGTCGGCCTCGGCACGAGCCTGCTCGGCGTCGGCCCGGAACTGTTCAGCGTCAGATCGGGCCCGTTCCACTTCGACGGACAGTTCGCTGACAGTGGCATCGAGTTCCTGAACTGTGGCACCCAATTCGGTAACGGTGGCACCCAGTTCGTCGGGACGAAGCAGGCTCTCGGTACCGGTCCAGAGGTCGAAGAAGTCGTCTCGGAAGTCGAAGCTAAGCCGGAGGATCTCACTGCTGCGACCAATGGCGTCGGGCAGGTCGACGATGACGTCGCCGCTGCGCACGAAGCCGGTGACACGCCGTTCGTAAGGGTCGATCAGGTAGTACTCGAGACAGCCGACGCGAGCGTAGGTCTCGTACTTGTGGCGCATCTCGACGAACGTGTTGTTCGGCGAAAGCACCTCGAAGACGACCTGGGGACAGACTCCGCCCTCGACCCATTGCCGATACGAGCCGCGGTACCCCGACGGCCGGCCGATGGCCACCATACAGTCGGGCGCGAGACGCGCCTTCGGGTTACCCTCCTCGAAGTACCACAACAGGTCACCGGCGACGAAGACATCAGTTCGATCGGCGTACCAGCGGCGGATGGCCGTAACGAGGTAGGCAATGGTGTCCCACTGCAGGGTGTTGTCGGCCATGGGCTCACCATCGCTGTCCGGGTACTCCACGGAGGCGAGGAACGAGTTGGCCATACCCGTGATCGTAGTGATGGTTCCTTGCAACACGACCAAAACGGTAGGGAGTGGGCTGTGACAAGTTCGGGTCGGCAAGGAAGACTGAGATCGTGATCACCGCAGCCGATGACTATCCGCTCCATCAGTCCTCGCGGCCGCTGCGCGATCCGGGCACCGACAAGAACCTCTACGACCGGTTCTTCTTCTGCGGCTACCCAACCGGCGAGGCGTTCGGCGAGACATACTTCGCCGTGGCCTTCGGGCAGTACCCCGGACGCAACGTCATGGATGGCGCGTTCTCCCTGGTTCGCGGCGGGGTGCAGCGAAACGTGCGGGGGTCGCGACTCCTCGGCCACGATCGGCTCGACCTGCATGTGGGTCCGATCACGATCGACATCGTCGTGCCGCTCCGCCAGTTGCGCGTCATGGTCGACGCACCGGAAGCCGGCATCACCGCGGAACTCCTCTTCACCTCCCGCGGGCCTGCGTTCGAGGAGCCGCCCTATCGGCACGCTACTGGCTACCTCACCGACTTCGACCTCACCCGGCTCACCCAGAACGGCACGTGGTCCGGCTGGATCGATGTCGACGGCCACCGGACCGAGGTCGACCCGTCCTTCTGGCGCGGCACGCGCGATAGGTCGTGGGGGATACGTCGCGGTGTCGGCCCCCGGGAGTCGAACCCCGCCCCTGATGGGATGTTCACGTACTACTGGCTGTGGGCACCGCTCAACTTCGACGACGTGAACGTGCTGTTCGATGTCAACGAAGAACCGAGCGGTGAGCGTTGGCACGAGAACGCGCAGTTCGCGCCGGTGGGCGACGACCCTGAGGTGCTGGCCAAGCTGGTCGAAGAAGGTACGCACACCTACGACATCACGTGGAAACCTGGAACGCGTCATGCCACCGCATTCGACATGACCGTCACCACCGACGAGAAGACGACATCGATCCATCTCGACACCGTCAACACCTTCTTCATGCCGGGCATCGGCTACATGCATCCCACGTGGGGTCACGGGATGTACGTCGGCCCCGACGAACGCACCCACGACGCCTACGTGACCGCCGAGATCAACGAGGCCGAGCTTGCCTGGCAGCACGTCCAGCATCCTGTGCGGGCCATCAGAGACGACGGCGCCATCGGCTATGGGCTTCTGGAGATGGTGATCCTCGGCCCTCACGCACCAAGCGGCTTCACCAGCTACACCGATATGCGCGCCTAGCTACTTCGGGCCTGCCCCAAGACAATCAATCCGCCGACTTCTTCCGGAGGAAGTAGTAAGTCTCCCAAAATGTCCAGCACCCCGGGCCCACCAATCCGCACGAATCTCGGTGAGCCACGAACTGCGAAAACATCCTCCAGGATTCTTCAGGATTCTTCGGTGTCGGCCCCGGATTTGTCATACCCCCAACGTCACAATGGACCCATGAGCACAACGGTTTGGGACGGGGTGAAGATCCCGACGAGTGATCCATCTGTCACGACCCGTGTGCATGCCGCCGCGGCGCTACGTCAGCTGGAGCGTCTCCGCCGCGAGGTCGACGCCGCGTCGGCCAAAGTCACGATCGTTCTCGGCGCGAACAGTCGTGACACCGCTGCCGAGATCAGTCGCGCAACGGGAAGATCGAACCGTCAAGCCCGCCGCGATGCCCAGACCGCACAAGCGATCGA
>JANPDB010000943.1:0-3131 GCA_031431255.1 Acidimicrobiia bacterium
AGGTGTCCGGTCAGTAACCTCGGTCGGTGCCTTCGGTTCTCGCATCGGTGTTCGCCCTTGGTCTTGATCCGGAGAAGCTCATCAACCGGTGGGGACTCGTCGGGATCGCCATCATCGTGTTTGCGGAGTCGGGTCTGCTCATCGGGTTCTTTCTGCCGGGCGACTCGCTGCTGTTCACGGCGGGTCTGCTGGCGGCGCGTGGCACGCTCCCCAACATCGTGTGGGTCGCCGGTACGTGCTTCGCCGCGGCCGCCATCGGCGACCAGGTCGGCTACCAACTCGGCGCACGGGTGGGCCCGGCCCTGTTCGACCGCCCCAAGTCACGGTTCTTCAACCCCGTCAATGTCGTACGCGCGCAGAACTATTTCGACGAGCACGGCCCGAAGACCATTGTGCTCGCCCGATTCGTCCCGATCGTCCGCACGTTCGCCCCCATGGTCGCCGGGATCGGCCGGATGCGCTACCGGATGTTCATCTCCTACAACCTCGTCGGCGCGTTCCTCTGGGGTATCGGCGTGACCGTGGCCGGCTGGGCCCTCGGCAAACGTTTCCCGTCGCTCGTTGACCGCGTGGAACTGCTCGGTCCACTCATCGTCGCCGTCTCGCTGCTGCCGGTGCTCAACGAGGTCCGCAAGCACCGCCGGGCCGCCAACCCAAGCTGAGTCCACCCACTTCTCCTGGGTCCGGATTTGTGCAGTGGGTCGGGATTTGTGCACGACGGTCGGTGTGGCCGACCCAGTGTCGCTCAGCTGACCCAGGAGCTTGTGTCCGGCGGGGTACGAGGCTCAGGAATCGACGAGCTTCTGGTCACCCTCCACGAGTGTGGCGTAGACGACGGTGTTGTCGGTGTACGAACGTGCCTGGCGGTCGAAACGACCGCCGCAGGTGATCAGTCGGAGATCGCGGCTCGACGTAGGCCCGTAGACCTGCGCTGCCGGGAACAGATCCTTCGGATAGCGGTCGATCCGGGTGACGGCGAAGTGCAGGACCACACCGTCACGACGGGCGATGGTGATGCGGTCATCGGGTTTGAGCAGGTGGAGTCGGGCGAAGATGGCCGGCCCCTGCACGCTGTCGAGGTGTCCGGCGAGGACGGCCGGCCCGATTGCCCCCGGCACCACTCCACCGGCCCACCAGCCCACCTTCATGAAGTCGTTCGGTGTCTCGAGCCGCCCGTCGAGGAGGGTACCGAGCCGTTCGATGGTGCTGGTCGACCCGATGGCGGAGATGTCGACGAAGGCCGGGTCGGCCGACAAGGTCGTCGGGGACGGAATGGAGGTCGCCGCGGCGGCGGGTGTCTTTGGTGCCGGAACGGAAGGAAACCCCGGATCGTCCGCCACCGGAGCTTCCTCCGAGGAGAGCGTCAAGGGGGCAGCGCGGAGAAGCACCGGCCCGCTGCCGTATGCCCCCGAGAGCAGGACGGCGCCGCCGACGAAAAGCGCCCCGGCGTGGGCCATCGCCCGTCGGGCCGCGACCTGGCGCCGCCTGCGGTGCTTGGGAACGTAACGACCCATCACGGTCGGCCTCGACCCCTACGCACCGCGGGCGTCGGCCGACCCGGCGAGCAGATACGACACAGGGGAGAACAGCTCATGCGGGACAAAACGATTCCACAGATTTGCCATCGACGCGTCGTCGGGAGGTGAAAGGCCGCCGACGAGCCGTGGCGGTTCAGCCCCGGAAGCGTCGGCGACGGATGAGCCCGCCACCGACGGCGGCGGCGATGATGACCAAAAGGACCGCGAAGGGCGTGGGCGAGCCCTTGTCGTTGGTCAGCCCGCCGAACCCGGTGTCGACACCGCCGGCTGGAGCGGCCTTCGTCGTTGCCGTAGCGTCCGTGTCCGTAGCGGCTTCGGTGTCAGCGACAGCTTCGGTGTCGGCAACCGCGGCGCCTTCGGTGTCTGCGGCGGCTTCGGTGTCAGCCGCGGCGACGACCGTGGTGGTCGGTGCGGCGGTGGTCGGTGCTGCCGTGGTCGGCGCAGCAGCCGACTTCGTCGTGGGAGCCGCGGCCGCAACGGTGGTCACCGGAACGACGGTTGTCGGAGCGGGAGCAGCGGCCGACGGGGCGACGTCGATGAATCCGCGCAGGTTCGGCCCGCCGTTCGCGGCCGGAACGGCGGCGATCGTGTAAACGCCGCCGGCCTGCAGGGTGACCGGCTTGGTGAGGAGGGCTACGGTCTTCCCGGCTTCGCGGACCTCGATCTCGTACGAGCCGGCCGCGACCTCGGAGTAGGTGCTCGACGTGCCGAACTCCAGCTTGGGGAACAGCACCGCACCGCCCTTTACGGCGACGTCGACCGATGGTGCGGAGGGCGTTGCGTGGATCACCCGGATTCGGGCCTTGCCTGCTGCGGGAACGGTGACGTTGTCCTCATAGACCTTGCCGGCGATGGAGGCGATCGGTCCCACCGCGGCGACGGTGTAGGACTTGCCGGCGACGAAGTCCTGGCTGACGGTGACGGCTGGCGCCGCGGTGGCGGCTGAGCCGGCGGCGCGCACGTCGAACGTGTGGGCGCCGGCGGCGAGAGTCAGGTAGTCCGACATCGCCTGGAACGGAACGTTGCGGAGCTTCGGCTTTCCGTCCACGTACACATCGACCGGCGGGGCATCGGCCGAGAAGTGGGCGACTCGAACCCGCGCGTCGGTTCCCTGCGCCGGCGCGGCAGCGGGCTGCGCGATGGCCAGCCCGAGCGAGGCGAGGAGCACGGCGGCACCGGCAAGAGCCGGACGGAGTATCCGAGCGTGGCGCACGGGGGGTCCTTTCGAAAACGGAGACGACAGCGGTTGTGTTTTCGTCCCGGCCGCCAGAGCGTACCGGAGCACGTGACGACCTGAACGGGTTACAGCTGGTGGAATCGCCCCGAGGGTGGAATCGATCGGGCCGGAAAACACCGTAAATGCACCGCATTATCTATCGCTCCGCAGCCCGATAGTGGTGGATGGGCCCATCGGACGAGGCGTTCTCCGACTCGAGGAGCGCGCCGTCGGGCCGCCCGCCGAACCCTCCCGGTTCACTCATCGGTTCGGCGGTGCGCGCAAAACGTGCCAACGTGGCGGGTCATGGCGACGTCATCGACCACCGGTAGCCGACCGAGTTCGGCGCGCACGGGCGCATCGCTCGTGATCGTCGA
>JANPDB010000944.1:0-5671 GCA_031431255.1 Acidimicrobiia bacterium
GAGCCCGGCTCAGGCCCAGGCGGCGAGCACCGCGGCGAGGACGCTCGGGCGGTCCGTCATGATGGCGTCGACACCCATGGCGAGCAGATCACGCATTTCCTGTTGGTCGTCGATCGTCCACACATGGACGGCGAGACCGAGGAGGTGGGCGGCGTCCACGAACGCCGGGGTGACGACCTCGATGCCTTCGAAGGACGCCGGGACCTGCAGGGCGACCTGCGAGGGTGTGAACGTCCGGTGCGCGGCGCCGTTCGTCACCGCGTCGTAGAACGCGAACGTGTCGTCGGGGCCGAGCGACACATGGACCTCGGGCGCGTAGGCACTGAACGCCCGGAGGGCGTCATCGTGGAAGGACGCCACGATCACGTCCGTCGTGCGGCCGTGCGCCCGGAGACGGTCGGCGAGGTCGGCCTCGTAGCGGTGCGGACCGATCTCTTTGATGTCGAGGTTGAGGAACACGTCGGGGAACTCGACGAGCACCTCCTCGAGCGTGGCGATTCCCAGGGACGTGTCGTCGGGGAAGCGTCCGCGGAGCGCGTAGGAGGCCGCGTCGAGACCGACGACCGCGTCGTGTCCCGGCGCCCACCAGTAGGCATTGTCGAGCCGGCGCAACTCGTCCAGGGTCAGGTCGTGGATGGCGCCGCGGGCCGGAGTGGTCCGGTCGACGGTCGTGTCGTGGCAGACCACCAGGACACCGTCGGAGGTGCGGTGCACATCGAGTTCCAGGGCGTGGGCGCCGTGCTCATGAACGGCTCGCCGCATGGCGTAGAGGGTCGTCGACGGCGCCTCGAGTGCTCCACCCTGGTGGGCGTAATGAAGCGGTCGTCGTTGCAGCCAGGGGTTCTGCGTCATGTCCGCGCGGGCGTCGCCGCCGAACAGAGCCGTTTCGTCACGCTCGCAGGGTATCGCCCGGCCGGGGAGGACCGAAAACTGACTTGACAGGTCGGGTTTCGATCGCTTGACTGTTTTGCGTCATCCAGAGCGACCGAGGGACGGGCCCGTCGACGTCGCGGCAACCAGCGAGAACCGCCAGGTGCCAACGCCCGCACGATGAAGGAGGAATCCCGGTGAGCTGTACCACCTGACCCGATCCGCAGGTCGCGGCGAAGCGACCTGCGTCGCCGCCTTTCGTCGTTCCTGCCCGTACCCCGTTTCCCTTTTGCGTTCCGGCGTTCGCCGACGCACCCATCTCCAGGAGTTGTCCCCATGGCCCTCGACCCTTCGTCCTTCGGTTTCGAAACACGGCAGATCCACGCCGGCGCCGCACCCGATCCCACCACCGGCGCCCGCGCCACCCCGATCTACCAGACCACCAGCTACGCATTCCGCGACACGGACCACGCCGCCGCGCTGTTCGGCCTGGCCGAAGCGGGAAACATCTACACCCGCATCATGAACCCGACCCAGGACGTGCTCGAGCAGCGCATCGCGTCGCTCGAAGGCGGCGTGGCCGCTCTCGCAGTCGCGTCGGGCCAGGCGGCGGAGACCCTCGCCATCTTGAACATCGCCGAAGCCGGCGACCACATCGTGGCATCGGCGAGCCTCTACGGCGGCACCTACAACCTGTTTCACTACAACCTGCCCAAGCTCGGAATCACTGTCGACTTCGTTGATGATCCCGACGACCTCGACGCCTGGCGCAAGGCGATCAAGCCCAACACCAAGGCGCTCTACGCCGAGATGATCGGCAACCCGAAGGGTGACGTGCTCGATGTCCGCGGGGTGGCCGACGTCGCTCACGAGGCCGGCGTCCCGCTGATCGTCGACTCCACGCTGGCCACGCCGTATCTGTGCCGTCCGCTCGAGCACGGTGCCGACATCGTCGTGCATTCGTTGACCAAGTTCATCGGCGGTCACGGCACGTCGATCGGCGGCATCATCGTCGACGGCGGTAAGTTCGACTGGGGAGCAACCGGACGGTTCCCGATGATGACCGAGCCCGATCCGAGCTACCACGGTCTCAAGTACTGGGAAGTGCTCGGCGCGCCGGCCTACATCATCAAGGCCCGCGTGCAGGGTCTGCGCGATTACGGCGCGTCGATCGCTCCGTTCAACTCGTTCCTGCTCATCCAGGGCGTCGAGACGCTGAGCGTCCGCATGGATCGCCACTGCGCCAACGCGCTCGCCGTGGCCAAGTTCCTCGAGGCCCACCCTGACGTCGAACTGGTCCGCTATCCCGGGCTCGCCAGCTCGCCTTGGAGCGACAAGGCGAAGAAGTACCTGCCGAACGGCGCCGGCGCCATCGTCAACTTCGAGCTCAAGGGTGGCGTCGAGGCGGGCAAGAAGTTCGTCGACGCCCTCACGCTGTTCAGCCACCTGGCCAACGTCGGCGACCTCCGTTCGCTGGTCATCCAGCCGGCGGCGACGACCCACAGCCAATTGACTCCCGCCGAGCAGGCGGCCACGGGTGTCACTCCGAGCCTGGTCCGTCTCTCGATCGGCCTGGAGTCGATCGACGACCTCCTCGCCGACCTCAACGCTGGATTCGCGGCCGCCAAGGCCTGAGTTCTCGTCGAGCTCTGGGGTCACCGACCGGTGGCCTCAGAGCTCAGGTCATCACTGCCGCAGCGCTTGCCCGCCCCATGGCGGTTTGCGCCGCGGCGCTTCTGAAAGCACCCCGTGTCCGACAGCTCTCTCCGACAACCGAACCGCGATGCGCCGATCGGCGTCGACGAGAACGGCGACCCCATCGGACCGTGGCGGAAGGTGTGGCGCCCGGGTGATGTCGCGGGTCGTCGTCAGTTCGCCGCGATCGGCGAGTTGAAGCTCGAAGCCGGGGGAGTTCTTCCCGAGACGGTCGTCTGCTACGAGACCGTCGGCACCCTCAATGCCGATCGTTCGAATGCGGTGCTCGTCCTGCACGGGTTCACCGCCGACAGCCACGCCGCCGGTCCGGCCGGTCCCGGTCATCCTGAAGCGGGTTGGTGGAACGGCGTCATCGGGCCGGGACTCGGCATCGACACGGATCGGTTCTTCGTCGTCATCCCGAACACGCTCGGGGGATGCCAGGGCACCACCGGTCCGGGCCAACTGGCCCCGGACGGGGAGCCGTGGGGGTCGAGGTGGCCGGTCATCACCACGCGTGACATGGTTGCGGCGGAGGCCGCCATGGCTGATGTGCTCGGTATCGACGTGTGGTTCGGCGTCGTCGGCGTGTCACTCGGCGGCCAGCGTGCTCTCGAGTGGGCCGTCGGATTCCCTGAGCGTCAGCAGCGATCGGTGATCATCGGCTGTGGTGCCGTGGCCACGGCCGAGCAGATCGCCTGGCAGACGATCCAGATGACCTGCATCACGAGTGACCCGGAGTTCCACGGCGGCGACTACTACGACGTCGGAACAGGCGACGGCCCGGTCGCCGGGATGGCACAGGCGCGCCGCCTCGGTCACATGACCTATCGGACCGAGCTCGAACTCCACCGCCGATTCGGGAACCGGCCGCAGGGCGACCAGCGCATCCTGTCGGCGGAACGCGACCGCGGTCACTACGCCGTGATGTCGTACCTGGACTACGCGGCCGAGCGTCTCGAGCGTCGATTCGATGCCAACACCTACCTCGCCATCAATGAGGCGATGAACCACCACGACATCGGTCGTGACCGCGGCGGTGTCGCCGGGGCAATGCGTCGCATCACCGCCGACGTGCAGTTTGTCGGGCTCGATGACGATCGGCTCTACCCGATCCGCCTGCAGCGTGAACTGGTCTTTCTCTCCCCCAAGCCGCGGGAGTTGGCGCTCGTCTCTTCGATCGTCGGCCACGACGCCTTCCTGATCGAGGACGAGGCCATGAAGACCATCATCGGCGCCCACCTCGAGCGGTAGCCGGCCCGACGCGGTCGAGCGATGGGTGTCTTGACCCATCGCAGTGAGTTCCAACACCCATTTGCGGCGAACCTGAACGCGAGCCACTCATGTAGTGGCGCGTATGGGCCGAAGATGGGTACCGATGTCGCTCGCCGCCCCCGTCGAACTGATGATGCCGGAGGCGCACGTCCGGACCCGCCACCTCCCACGGCGCTGGATGTCCTGGGCCACCGGCGCGTTCTTGACGGCCAGCGCGGCAGGCGCGCTCATGCACCGGAGCCTGATGGTCAACGCGTGGAGCGAGGCCAAATCGATTTCATCGCAGTGGTGGGTCGTGCTCGGTGCGCTGGTCATTGTGCACCGCCTCGTCATCGTCGCCCAGCAGTGGGCCGCGGTCGGGACGGTCGGATTCGGTCGGATGGCCGTCTCCACGGAAGCGAACCTCGGGGCGTCGAACGCCGTCGTCGGCGGTTCGGCCATCGGCACCGCCCTTCGTGTCGCGATGTGGCGGTCGTGGGGTGTCGGCCCGCTTCGGGCGAGCGTGGCGCTGTTCGTCACGGCCATATGCCCGTCGTTCGCGATGTGGCTCGTTGCCGGAGCCCACACGTGGCCCGACCTCGTCGCCGGCCGAGCTGACCGCGTCGACGTGATCATCGGAATCGGCGCCGTTGGTTTCCTCGTGGTCCCGCTCGTGTTCTGGGGCACTGCGCTGTCGCGACCGACCTGTACCGCGTGGCTGGCCCGTCACTTCGCCGGAGTCGCCGATCGTCTTGGGCAACGGGTCCCGGCCGTTCGTCGAACGCTGTTCCGCTGGCCGATCCCGACCGTGTCGGAGGAGTTCCGGGCGAGTGCGTGGTCCGTGCTTCGCCGTCGCGGCGCCTTGATCCTCGGCGGTGCCATCGTGTCGCAGCTACTCCTTGCGTGCATCCTGCTGGCATCGTTGCACGCCGTCGGGGCCGGGGGCGGTCTTGATGGTTGGGAGGTCGTCCGGGCGTTCGCCCTCGTCCGTGTCGTCAGTTCGTTCGTGCCGATCCCCGGTGGGATCGGCGTCATGGAACTCGGTCTCGTCGGCGCGCTGACCACGGCCGGCTCGTCGCGTCCAGAGGCGATTGCGGCGCTGGCGATCTATCGCGGCCTGACGTTCTTCCTGCCGATCCTCACCGGTGCGGTTGGCGCATTGGTGTGGCGGCGCCGCCAGAGCATCCCCGACGTCGCCACCTCAGAGCGCCTCACGCCGCTCCTTGCCTCGATCGGGTCCTGAGCGGGGTCTGACGGCGTTTCTCAGGCGTTCTTGATCGACGCCGCCTCTTCGAGGCCGAGCTCGCCGATGGAAATCTCGCGCATCTCGATTTTGCGGACCTTGCCGGTGACCGTCATCGGGAACGCTTCGGTGATTTTCACGTAGCGCGGGATCTTGTAATGCGCGATGTTCCCCTGACAGTACGCGCGCAGATCTTCCGACGACATCGCCGACGCCCCCTCCCGGAGTGTCACCCAAGCCATGATCTCCTCGCCGTACTTGGCGTCGGGCACGCCGATCACCTGCACGTCGGCGATGTCGGGATGGGAGTAGAGGAACTCCTCGACCTCTCGCGGGTAGACGTTCTCGCCGCCCCGGATGATCATGTCCTTGATCCGGCCGACGATGTTCACGTAGCCCTCATCGTCCATGGTGGCGAGGTCGCCGGTGTGCATCCAGCCGGCCTGGTCGATGGCGTCGGCCGTCTTGCCGGGCTCCATCCAGTAGCCGAGCATCACCGAGTAGCCGCGGGTGCAGAACTCGCCGGTGGCCCCCCGCGGCACGACCCGGCCGGTGTCGGGGTCGACAATCTTCACCTCGACGTGGGGGTGGACAGAACCGACCGTGCCG
>JANPDB010000945.1:0-5840 GCA_031431255.1 Acidimicrobiia bacterium
CTTCCAACCGAGACCCATCTGCTCGATCGGCGCGCCCTCGGGTTCGGGGCCCATGAGCGTCGGATCACCGGCACCGTGCGCTTTGCCGAACGTGTGGCCGCCAGCGACCAGCGCAACGGTCTCTTCGTCGTTCATGGCCATGCGGGCGAATGTCTCCCTGATGTCGCGAGCCGAGGCGAGTGGATCGGGGTTGCCGTTCGGGCCTTCGGGGTTCACGTAGATGAGACCCATCTGCACGGCACCGAGCGGGTTGGCCAGATCCCGATCGCCGCTGTAACGCTCGTCGCCGAGCCACGTGGTCTCCGGTCCCCAGTAGATGTCCTCCTCGGGTGCCCATACGTCCTCACGACCGCCGCCGAACCCGAACGTTTCGAAGCCCATCGATTCCAGCGCGACGTTGCCGGCGAGGACCATCAGGTCGGCCCACGACAGCTTGCGGCCGTACTTCTGCTTGATCGGCAACAGGAGCGCCCGTGCCTTGTCGAGGTTGCCATTGTCGGGCCAACTGTTCAGCGGAGCGAAGCGCTGTGTGCCGCTGGCCGCACCGCCTCGACCGTCGGCGATCCGGTACGTACCGGCGCTGTGCCACGACATCCGGATGAAGAACGGGCCGTAGTGGCCATAGTCAGCCGGCCACCAGTCCTGCGACGAGGTCATCAGCGCGGTGAGGTCCTGCTTGACCGCGTCGAGATCGAGCGACGCAAATGCTTGGGCGTAGTCGAAGTCGTCGCCCATCGGGTTGGACGCCGGTGCGTTCTGGTGGAGCATCCTCAGGCTCAGCTGGTTCGGCCACCAGTGTTCATTCGCGGCGGATCCGACGGCGGTGTGCGCGGCGTGTGGTCCGTGGAGCACGGGGCACTTGCCGGCGTTGGGAGTGTTGGTATCGGTCATGATGCATCCTGTTCTGAGGTGTGGTTCTCGGCGGTTTGGTGTTGGGCGGTTTGGTTTTCGGCGTTGGGTGTGCGCGTCGTCGCGTCGGCGGGCACGAGACAACTGGGACAGAAGCCCCAGTAGACGACCTCGGCCTCGTCGATGACGAAGCCGTGATCGTCGGCGGCGGTAAGGCATGGCACTTCGCCAACCGCGCAGTCGATGTCGACCGTTGTGCCGCAGGTTCGACAGATCAGGTGGTGGTGGTTGTCGCCCACCCGATCCTCGTAGCGGGCGGCAGAACCCGTCGGCTGGATCCGCCGAACGAGTCCCTTGTCGACGAACACGGCGAGGGTGTCGTACACCGCCTGACGCGAGATCGACCCGATCGCGAGACGGACCGATTCGGCCAATTCGTCGGCGGTGGCGTGCGACTGGGCCGAAAGTGCCCGCAGAGTCGCCAGCCGCTGGGCGGTCACCTGGACCCCATGGCGACGCAACTGCTGCTCGGCGTCTTCACTCACGAGATCAACCCAACCACAGGTTCTGGACGAAGTCAAGAACTGGATAGAGTCCAGATCCTGGCGACGCGACATGACGGTGGAAATGAATGCTCCGCCTGGGCCCGCCCATTTCGCGAAGCTCGCAGAGGTGTGGCCGTAGTGACCAGCTACGGGCCACACCTCTTGCAGCGGTCCACACCGTCGTACGGGCACCACATCCCAGGGGAAGAGGCGTGGTACCCGGTCGACTGTTGAACCCGTTCCCCACCGCGCCAATCGGCCGAGGGGGCCCGGTCGTCGCTGGTGAGTGCTTCCCACCTTACGGAGGTGATCCTCGCGGAGGGGTGGCGGGAACCTCGCGAATCGATGGCAAAACGGTGACGTCGCGTTCACCGGGTGGTCGAGGCACCTTCAATGGGTCAAGATGCGGAGATGGGCCCGTCGGTGTTGTTCGTGGAGGATGACGATCAGATCCGTCTCACCCTGCGCCTGAATCTCGAAGACGACGGGTTCGAGGTCACCGAAGCCTCGACCGGTGAAGAGGGCGTCACACTTGCCTTGTCAACGCCGATCGACGTGGCCATCGTCGACTTGCTTCTGCCCGGCATCCACGGCTTCGATGTTGTTCGGGCCATACGCGCGCAGAGCAAAATGCCGATCGTGATTCTCACCGCCCAGAGCGACACCCACGACGTCGTCGCCGGTCTGGAGGCGGGGGCTGATGACTACCTCATCAAGCCGGTCGCGGCAAAGGAACTCGCCGCTCGTCTGCGGGCGATGGTGCGCCGAAACACCGTCCTGTCCGTAGCCGAGGAGCGCGACGGTCAGGCACCGGTGTTGCGCGTCGGGCCGCTCGTCATCCGTCCATCGTCGGGTGATGCAACGTGGAACGGTGAGCCGCTGCCGCTGACCCGGACCGAGTTCAAGATCCTCTGTGAACTGGCCATGCACCCCGATCAGATCGTCAGCCGCGAGGACCTCCTCGACCGGGTGTGGGGTTACGACTACCTCGGAGACATGCGCCTCATCGACAGCCAGATGTACCGGCTTCGGGTGAAGTTCGAAGACGACCCCTCCGAACCGCGTCACCTCATCACGGTGCGCGGAATGGGTTACAAGCTGGTCCCGTGATCCCGTGATCGGCCGGGGACCCGCAAACTTGGGACTCCGCGCACGGTCCAGCATCGCATTCGGACTTCTTGCGCTGCTGCTGTCGAGCGTGCTGGCCGGATTCACCTACAACCGCTCTCGACTCACCCTTCTCAAGCAACGAGAGCAGGTCGCCGTCGCCCAGGCAGGATTCAACGCCCGGCTACTGGCCAACGCGCTTCGGGCCTCGCCCGGAGGCGGCGCGAGGTTGCTCTCATCGGTGATCAACGTGTCGGGATCGCAGCCGATGCTGTTCCGCAACAACACCTGGTACGTCACCTCCGCAAACATCGCTCCTGACGATCTACCGTCCGACCTTCTCCGCCGATCCCTCGGAGGTGCGCCGACCCGGCAACGGTTTGTCCTGCGCGGGCAGCCGCAACTCGCCGTTGCCGTACCCATCACGACCGGAGCAAGAACACCGACCGTCTTTATCGCCACGACGCCACTGACCGAACTCGAGCGAACGCTGTCCACCCTGGCCGCAACCTTGGCGGCCGGAGCAGCCGGCGCCACGATCATCGGTGCGGTGCTCGGCCTGTATGCGTCGCGACGAGTGCTGCGACCGCTCTCCCGGATTGCCGACACGGCCGAGCGCATCGCCGCAGGCGACCTCGACGCGCGCCTCAGCGGACTCGACGATCGCGATCTAACCCGATTGGTTGCGACATTCAACGCGATGACGGACTCCCTCGAGGAGCGGATCCAGCGCGAGCGTCGGTTCGCGTCGCACGTCAGCCATGAGTTGCGATCACCGCTCACCTCCTTGCGAGGTGCGATGGACCTCGTTCGTGGACGCGGCGTGCAGCTTCCGGAGCGAGCCCAACTCGGTGTCGAACTCCTCGAACAGCAGGTCAGCCGATTCGAGCGAATGGTGCTCGACCTTCTCGAAATGGCGACAATCGAAGCCGGCGCCGCCAACGTTGACCTCGTGTCGTTGTCGGTCGCTCCCTTGATCGAGGCAACGATGCTCCATGTCGGAGCCGGCACTATCCCGATTGAACTGGCGGTTGACGCGAGGGCCGCACGAGTCAGCGTTGACGCCCGGCGGTTCGAACGGGTCATCGACAATCTCATCGGCAACGCGGATCGCCACGCCGGTGGAGCGACGTGTGTGCGAGTCACCCGCAACGGTGAAACTCGCCGGGTGACGATCCACATCGACGATGCCGGGCCGGGTGTGGCGCCGAACGAACGATCGCGCATCTTTGACCGTTTCGCCCGCGGCGCGCAAGGTCGACATCTCGCGGGCGCCGGTCTCGGCCTGGCCCTCGTTCAGGAACACGTCCGCCTCATGCACGGCACAGTGCATGTGGGTGACAGCCCCGACGGCGGCGCACGCTTCACCGTCGAGCTCCCCGAGGCACAGGCACAATGACCAGCCCCCGTCCAATCTCGGTTCGTGCGGCCGGGCTGTGGATCCTTGCCGCCGTGGCGGTGCTGGCCGGCGCGAGTTGCGGCGTGCCGAGCGAATCCCGGGACCGACCTCTTGCGCCGAACGAGATCGCATTCACACCTCAGCCGGAACCGACAACGACGACGAGCACAACGACCACCACACCTCCGGTCACCACGATCGAGCCACCCGCAACGACAACCACCGTGACCCCGACCACGGTATTCATCGCGTTTCCGCTTGACGTGTACTGGATTGACGGCTCGATGATCCGACCGATCCGACGCGCCGAGGTCAGCGCCACCCTCGACACCGCCATCGAAGCCTTGCGAGCAGGCCCGCTCTTCACCGACACCGAGGCCGGCCTGCGTAGCGCGATCCTGTCGGCGGACATGATCGATTCGGCCACCGTGCAGTCGGGCACGGCGACCATCAACCTCGCACCGTCGTTCCTGACGCTTCCGGGAACCGAGCAAACCCTGGCGATCGCCCAGATCGTGTACACGGTCACCAACCTTCCGGGCACGGGACTGGTCGAGTTCCGACTCGATGATCGGCCGCTCTCCGTTCCCACCTCGGATGGCCAGCCGTCGAGAGGTGCACTCTCGCGCGATGACTACGTCGACCTTCTCGCCAGCGACAAACCGCCATCCGGCGGCCCGGCCACGACGACGACGCCGCCGGGCGACGGTGATCGAACCCCAGGCCCGCCTGTTGAATGACGAACACCACATCCTGCTTCGGCGATCGGTTCCCTGGCAGGTCGGTCACCACGAGAGCCGCCCGGGCCGCAGGTAGCGTGCGAGCCCATGACATCGGTTGGGTTGTTGAGCCTCGGCGACCTGATCACCGATCCGATCACCGGCGTTCGCCGCACACACGGACAACGCCATCGCAATCTCGTCGAGCAGGCGGTCGTCGCCGAAGCGGCCGGGTTCAGCAGTGTTCATCTCGGCGAACACCACTTCTGCGACTACATCCTTTCCTCCCCGCCGGTCGTACTCGCGGCCATTGCAGAACGAACGTCGACGCTTCGCCTCTCCACCGGGGTCGCGCTCGGCGTCAACCTCGATCCTGTTCGGATCGCCGAGGACTACGCGACCGTGGACGTGCTGTCGGGCGGACGCGTCGAACCCGTCATCGGCCGAGGGACGTTCTTTCCCCATACCTTCTCGGCGTTCGGACAGGATCCGAGAATCGCCAAGGACGTGTTCGCCGAGAACCTCGAAACGCTCATTCGGCTCTGGACCGAGGAGCGGGTTACGACGATCGGCCGCCATCGACCATCACTCACCGAGGTGACGGTCATGCCTCGACCAATGCAGCAACCGCGGCCGCCGATCTGGGCCGGCGTCGGTGCGTCCGCCGACTCGATCGACCTGGCCGCGCGTCTCGGTCTGCGACTCATGCTCCCGACGGTGTTCGGCACCATCGACATGTTCAAACGCGCCGTCGAGATCTATATGCACGCATGGGATTCCTATGGGCACTCCCGGTCCGCGATACGAATCGGGGCATGCCATCACACGTTCGTCCATTCCGACAGCGCGACGGCGCGGGCGAGATGGGAACCGCGGTACCGGGCCTACATCGACTGGGTCAACGAGCTGCAGTTCCGATCAACGGGTGGTCGGAGCAAAGGTTTGGGCGACTTCGACTTCGACGCCTTGACCGGCGAAACGGCTGTCTGCGGCTCTCCTGCCCAAGTCGTGGACCGACTCGGCTCAATCGCCGAAGCACTCTCTCTCGAGACCCAGATCCTCATGCTCGATATGGGCGGCATGCCCGACGATGAGCTCTTCCCGGCGATCGAGCTGATCGGATCCGATGTGATCCCCGCTCTCGCAGCGGCTGCGCCACGCACAGGCGCGGTCGTCGCTCGCGACCTGTGGCGTTCGGTCGCTCCAGGAGCGACCGAACGC
>JANPDB010000946.1:0-2528 GCA_031431255.1 Acidimicrobiia bacterium
CTCGCCCACGATCGCCGGGACGAAGCGGTAGCTGACTTCGTTGGAGCCACCGGTCATCGACTTCGCGATCAGGGCGGTCTGGTCCACGGTGCCTGATCGAAACTGGTTCCGGTCGACTTCCTGTAACCCGACCAACGACGCTCCGAGTTCACCGACGGCTCGGATCATTCGTTCGGTGTCGACGAGACCGTCGGTGAGAGAGCGTCCGTGGAGCAGGTTCACTGTTGCTATGCGCACGTAGCATACGCTTTCCGTGCGCCCGGTCGCCCAACCTGGTGCAAGCAACTATGTGCGCGTAGCGCTGGCATCTTCAACCGTTCAGCGCGCGGAGCACCGCGTCGTGGAGCAGTGCGTTCGTGGACACGGCGCTGCCTCCATCGGCGGTGGCATGTCCGTCGAGATCGGTGAAGCGACCACCCGCCGCTTCGACGATGACTTGAACGGCAGCCAGATCCCACAGGGAGACGACCGCCTCGACGGCAATGTCGATGGCACCCTCGGCGACGAGCATGTGCTGCCAGAAATCTCCGAACGCGCGCTCTCGCGTCACCGCGCGGCGTAGCTGGTCGACTCCGGTTCGGCGACCCTTCGACTCCCATTCGGGACTCTCGCAGTAGCTCAGGAACGCGTCGGCCACCGCCGCAACGGCCGACACCCGGATTGCCTCGCCATTCAGACAGGCTCCGAGACCGATCGCCCCCCACCAGCGACGCGCCAGTGGCGGGCACGAGGCCACACCGACGATGAGCTTGCCGTCGCGCTCCAACGCAATGAGCGTCGCCCACAACGGGACCCCGCGCACGTAGTTGCTCGTGCCGTCGATCGGGTCGATGATCCACCGGTAGCCCGACGTCCCTTCAACGGTGCCGTGTTCCTCGCCAAGGATTCCGTCGTCGGGGCGCTCGGTCGCGATGAGTGAGCGGATGGTCTCCTCCGCCCCGCGATCGGCGACGGTCACCTCGGTGCGGTCGGCCTTGCGCTCGACGACGAGGCTGAGGTTGCGGAAGTGCTCCATGGTGATCTCGTCGGCGGCATCTGCGAGTCGGAGCGCAAAGGCCACATCTTCGGCCAGTGTGGTCATGCCGTGCCCAGTCGTCCGAGCAGCCCGAGGTCGAGGTTGCCGCCACAGAGGATGGAGACCACATTCTTCCCCTTGACGCTCACCTGTCCTTCGAGCAGTGCCGCGGTGGTGAGAGCCCCGGTCGGCTCGACCACCTGCTTCATCCGCTCGAGCACGAAGCGCAGCGCGCCGAGTGTCTCCTCATCGGTGACGGTCACGATCTCATCGAGCAGCACGCGAAGAATCGGGAACGTATGCGTGCCTATGGACCGGGTGGCGACTCCGTCGGCGACAGTGACCGGCTGGGGGATCGTGACGATCGAGCCGGCCAGAAGCGATTGACGAGCATCGTCGGCCGTTGTCGGTTCGACGCCGACGATCCGGATCGCCGGGAATGCGTCGACGAGGGCGATGGCAATGCCACCCGCCAGTCCTCCCCCACCGATCGGGAGAACGGCGATGTCGGGGACGATGTCCTGGGCACGCAGTTGCTGGGCGATCTCCAGCCCGACGGTCCCCTGTCCGGCGATGACCAACGGATCGTCGAACGGTGGCACGACGGTGCCGCCCCGTTCCGCGACGATGCGGGCGGCCAACACTTCGCGGTCTTGCGTGGCCCGGTCGTAGTCCACGATCTCGGCGCCGTAGGCCGCCGTTGCTTCGCGCTTGACGCGGGGCGCATCCGTGGGCATGACGATCGTCGCTTTGATGCCGACGATCCGGGCCGCGAGCGCCACGCCCTGGGCGTGGTTGCCGGAGGAGAACGCCACGACCCCGGCGGCGCGTTCCTCTGCGCTGAGCCGTAGGAGACGGTGCAGCGCGCCGCGGATCTTGAACGAACCCGTGCGCTGGAGATTCTCGGCCTTCGAGAACACCGTCGCCCCAGTGCGATCGTCGAGGGTGACGGAGCGGAGGAGCGGCGTGCGGTGGACCGTCCCGGCCACAAGGGCGAGCGCCGCCCTGATGTCGGCTGAGTTGACTTCGAGACCGGCAAGCCGATCGATGGTCGCGGTAGGCATGCTCGACATGTCAGTCGGCATCGGGTCGGCGGTCCCAGTCGGGGTCGAGTTGGTGGAGGAACGTCGCACAACGCTCGGCTTCGTCGGCCTCCCCGATCTCGGTGGCTGCCTGACGCAGGCCATCGAGGGCCCGCAGGAAGCCGCGGTTGGGTTCGTTCCGCCAGCGGACGAAGCCACTGCCCCGCCAGCCCGAAGCCCGCAGTCGATCCAGACCCCGGTGATACCCGACACGATGAGCCGCATACCGCTCGATCGGATCCCGGCCGAGACGTCCGACCTGGGACCACGCATCGAGCATTCGAGGGAAACGCGCCACCACGAGCGAGACCGCGTCGCGCCGTGCGGCCGGATCAGGGACAGCGAGCGCCTCGGCGAGCGCACGGAGGGCGTCGGGCGGTTCGAGGTCGAGGATCGTTTCCGGGAGACCCGTGGTCAGCGTGACAGGACGG
>JANPDB010000947.1:0-5472 GCA_031431255.1 Acidimicrobiia bacterium
CTCCTCGGCCGAGGAGCCGACCGATCGAGAGGGTGACCGGGTCATCAGCCGGACGTCCGATCAGCCCGGCGAGCACGTCGGCGTCGAGATCATCACGGGACGCGAGCGCCATGCGCACGTCGTCCGACGGGGATTGCGCGAGCCGAAGGGCGAGCCAGCGCGGAAGCCGGGGGTTCAAAGCGGCCGTGCTCTGCACGTCGGTGGCCGCGTCGCCGGCGAGCACCGCCAGAACCTCCTCGTCGGTGATTCGTCCCGCCACCTGGCGGCGGACAACTGGGTCGGGGTCCCCGCCGAGACGTCCGAGGAGCATCGGCGGAGAGGACGGGTTGGCGGCCAGCCCGCTGCGCACCAGCACGTCGTCATCGGCCGTCAAACGGTCGACTTCTGCCGCCGTGAGCCGAGACACATCGATGGAACGCGCCGCCCCCCGACGCAGGAGGGACTGCAGTGGGGTGGGCGCCGCGTTCGGTTCGAGGAGCCGGGCAATGGCGCCACCGAGCAGCCACGCGGTGTTGGCGTCACCGGCGACATCGCCGACCGCCGCGATCCGCGTCTCTGCGGCGGCACGGACACGGGCATCGGTGTCGACCAGCAGCGCGAGCACCGCCCCAAGGGGGAGCGCCGGATTCGCTGCCGCGGCCGCCCGAACGTCGCGATCGGCGTCGACGGCGAGACCGGCGGCCTCGCCTGTCGAGAGCGACGGATTGCGGGCCACGTTCTCGCGGATGCGCCAGGATGAATCTCGTGCGCACGCGCCGCGCGTGCTTGCCGCAAGCTGGGCGAGGTGGGCGCAGCGTTCTCGGCCGAACACGGTCGCCGCGATGATGTCGAGATCCGCCGGCTCAAGCAATGCGTCATCAGTGCGCAGATGTTCCCATCGGCGGACATCCTCGTCCCGTGCCTTCGGGTTGGATCTCGCGACACGCCGGGTGTGCTCGTCGTCATCGCCGAGCAGATCACGGAGAACCACCGGGTTCGCCCACCGATTGCCGGCCAATTCCCGTCGGGCATCGGCATCCGACGGGAGACCGAGTGCGCCGACGACCCATTCCGGCAGCAACCCGGCGGCGAGGAGGTCGGCCAGCTCGTCCTCTCCGGCGACGGCGTTCGCCGCACCGCAAAGGACCGACTCGTCGAAGTGTCTGCGCGGGGTGAAGCTGACGTGGTGCTCGGCCGCCTCTGTGATCGCTTCCTCCCCCAAGGCCACGAGGGCTTGCAGGATCTCCGGCGGGCACGCCGGATTGGCGGCCGCAGCGATCCGGTCATCGTCGTCTCCGTTGTTGACCGACCACCAGAGCAGGCCGATGGCTGACGTCGTGGTGAGCACCCGCTGGCGGCTCGTCGCAGAGAGCTCGTTCGGCCAGTCGGCGTCGGTCAGCGTCAACCAGTCGAGGACGGGGTTGGCGGCAAACTCGACCGAGAAGCGACGGGCGAGCGCGTCCAGGTCGCTCAGCGCCGTGTTGGGGTTCGACGCCACAGCACGACGGACATCGCGGTCACGCGAGCGAACGAGCCGATGGAGAACGTGCGGGGGTGTTCGGGGATCCGATGCCACCGCGAAGTCGGGGGATTCTCGACCGGGGACTGCTCCGGTCATTCGTCAGAGACCTTCGGGCCGTGACCGGTGAGCGCCGCGTAGGCAGCAGCAAACTCCTGGAACCGCGGCTCGCTGCGGGTGATCGTTGCCAGGAGGCCGAGGTGACCGTTTGCGCGCATACGGTTCGCCACATCGTCGGAGTACAGCTGCACCCACTCGGGGGCGCTCTTTGCCACCAGCCATCGGAAGCCGGCAACCGCCCGGACCGGCGACTCGGCGCGAAGCGCGAGGCCGAGTACAAGCGCGTAACGCGCCGAGGGCTCCGCTGGCCAACGATCGCCGTCACTCGGGGCGTCCGACAGGATCCGATCCATGACCGGCAACATTGCGTAGACGTTGACGAAGGCATCGAACTCGGCCTGCGCGGCCTCGCCGACGGCGGCGCCGATGGGAAGGCCGGCGGCGAGCAGCGTGTTGGCCATCACCCACGAACGCGGGCTCGGCCAGCTCGGTCGCTTCGAGTCGAGCGCATGAAGAAGTTCCGGGCGGAAGGAGAGGAACGCCAGGATCTGTTCGCTCACGCCGACGTCGTGGCCGTGGCGGCGGAAGTCGTCGAGGTCCGGCTCGAGGTCGACATGGAGGAATCGGTTGGCCAGCGGCGCGGGCATCTCGAACACGCTCGCCCGGTCCTGCTTGCGGTTGCCGGCCGCCCACACGAACCAGCCGTCGGGCAGCACGTAGGAGCCGACGCGCCGGTCGAGCACGAGCTGCTGCGCCACTCCCTGCATCGTCGGCGCAGCCATGTTGAGCTCGTCGAGGAACAAGATGCCGTGTCCGTCGCGCGGAAGGAACTCCGGAGGGAACCACGTGGAGGTGCCTTCGACCGCGACCGGGAGGCCTCGGAGATCGGTCGGAGCAAGTTGCGACAGTCGGACATCGACGAAGCGGAGCCCGTGGCCGTCGGCCACCTGGGCGACGACGGAGCTCTTCCCGACGCCGGGAGGACCCCAGATCATCGTGGCGTTGCGCACCGGGTGGGTGACGAGGGCATCGAGGTATGCCCGCAGCTCGCTGGGAATCACGTTGGTTGTACTCCGGTCCTTCACGTGCCCGCCGAAATGGTCAGGCCGTACGTGCATGACGATAGGGAATGCGGGTTTGTCGCGAGGTGAACAGGGTTCTTCTCGAGAACCCGGTCCGGCAACTGCGAGCACAGCGGAGTTCACGACGTTCTCCCGCGAACCGGGTCCGGCGACCAGCAGCAGGGTGGTGAGCCCGGGCGTCGGCGGCATCGTACGGTGGACGGGTGGCCGAATTCGACGAGTACAGCCCTCACGCGGCGGACGACCACGACGATGTGGCCATGTCCGCCGTCCACGCGCACCACCATGGTCATTCCCACGGCGCCTCTGACGGGCCGCCGGCGAGCCGACACGTACGGCGCGTGCTGGCGGGCATCGTCCTCCCACTGATCGTTGCCACGCTCGTGGCGATGATCGCAATGTGGCCGTCCGACAGCGGCCGGCGAAGTCGACTGGCCGGGCCGGCGCCCAGCCGGGATCTGATCGCCGCGAAGGTCAAGGCCGTCACCCCGGAGCCGTGCCGCAACGCCATCGAAGCCGAGAGCGGCGTGAGCTACTGCGACGTCGTTGAGATCGAGCTCTCCGACGGGACGCGGACGGAATTCGAGAACCCACCCGGCAACGGCATCCGGATCAGAACCGGGAACTCGATCTACGTCGACGGGTTCCCGGTGGCAACCGCCTCTGGCGGTGAACGGATGCAGTACAGCTTCTACGATTTCAAACGTGAGCGACCGCTGATCGTCCTGCTGATCGCGTTCGCCGCCGTCGCCGTGCTGGTCGGTCGCAGCCGTGGGCTGCGGGCGTTGATCGCGCTCGCGATCTCGCTCCTGGTGCTTGGCGTGTTCATGCTCCCGGCCATCGTCGATGGACGCCCTCCCCTTCTGGTCGCGCTCGCCGGCTCGTCAGCCGTCATGTTCCTTGCCCTGTATCTGTCACACGGTGTCAACGTGCGCACGACTTCGGCCGTGGTCGGCACGATTGCGTCTCTGGCCATCACCGGAGTGTTGGCATCGATCGCGGTTTCCGCCGCGCGATTCACGGGGCTCGGCGGCGAGGAGACCGGGTACCTACGCGCGACGTCCGATGCCATCGACCTCCGCGGTCTGCTGCTCGCCGGCATCATCATCGGCGCTCTCGGCGTGCTCGACGACGTCACGATCACGCAGTCGTCGGCCGTCTGGGAACTGCATCAGGCCAATCCGCGACTCGGCTTTCTCGGGTTGTACAACGCAGCATTGCGGATCGGCCGTGATCACATCGCATCAGCGGTGAACACGCTCGTGCTCGCGTACGCCGGCGCCAGCCTTCCGCTCCTGCTGCTCTTCACCCAGGTCGGGACACCGTTCGGGGAACTGTTCAACGGCGAGCCCGTCGCCACGGAGATTGTCCGGATGCTCGCCGGCAGCATCGGCCTGATGGCCTCGGTGCCGATCACCACGGCTCTCACCGCGCTCGTTGTCGCTCAGGATCGTCCGACATGATCGTCGACCGATTCGCTGCCCTGTCGATGATGGACGCGTCCGAACACGCTCGTCGTGCCGAAGAGGCCGACTACAGCGGCCTGTGGACCACCGAGAATCGCAATGACCCCTTCCTGGCGATCACCCGAGCGGCCGACGCGACGAGCCGGATCACCCTCGGTACCGGCGTGGCGATCGCGTTCGCCCGGACCCCGATGACCGTTGCATACCCCGCCTACGCGCTGGCTGAGCTCACCGGCGGTCGGTTCATCCTCGGCCTCGGCTCACAGGTGCGCGCCCACGTGACGAGCCGGTTCTCGATGCCGTGGTCGTCACCGGCAGAGCGAATGCACGAGTTCGTCACTGCGCTCCGGGCGATCTTCTCGGCGTGGGACGAAGGCACTCCCCTCAACCATCGCGGAGAGCACTACCGCCACACGCTGATGAACGAGAACTTCGCTCCGGCCCGCCATGACCATGGGCCACCACCGATCTACCTCGCCGGAGTCGGGCCGAAGATGACGGCCGTGGCTGGCGAACTGGCCGACGGCTTCATCGCTCACCCGTTCACCACGCCGGGCTACCTCGCCGAGGTGACGCGACCGACCCTCGATCGGTCGGGGCGTCGTCCGACCACCGTGCTCAGTGCCTTCGCCGTCATCGCCACGACCAGCGCTGACCTCGACACGGGCGTTGCCGCAGTGCGCCGCCGCATCGGCTTCTACGCCGCCACCCCGGCCTACCGGCCGGTCCTCGAACACCTCGGGCTCGCCGACGTGCAGCCCCGGGCCGACGCACTCGCCAGGGCCCAGCGATGGGACGAGCTCGCCGCCCTCGTCCCGCAGGAACTCGTCGACGAGATGACCGTCATGGGTGAGCCGGAGGGCGTCGCCACGCAGCTCCACCAGCGCTTCGGCCGACTCGTCGATCGCATCGGCCTCAACCTCCAATCGCCGACCGACGGCACCCTCGTGAACGAGACCGTGGCCCACCTCAAGGCGTTGGCGTAGGAGCCGCTCACCGCCGTGGACCGGCTCTCGAGGGCCCGATGATTGTGCACTCAGTCGCCCCGGGGGCGACCAGGGCACCAACCATCGGGGAGGCGACCCGAATGATCTGTACGCATCATGCTTCGACCAGATGTACACTTTCATATGGACGTTGCCGTTACCGAACTCCGAGCCCACCTCAGCCGGTGGATCGACGCCGCACGCGAAGGCAACGACGTCGTCATCACCGATCGAGGAACTCCGGTGGCCCGCATCGTCGGCCTCGACTCGACACCGGTCATCGACCGTCTCACCGCGGAGGGCGTGATCAGCCGTCCCATCAGCTCGACCCGGCCGGTCGCGGGTGCCCGGCATCGGCCAACGCCCAGGCGACCGGTCGC
>JANPDB010000948.1:0-2346 GCA_031431255.1 Acidimicrobiia bacterium
GACGGTGAGCTCCATCTGCTTGGCCCGGAGGTCGGCGACCGACGGGACCTTTTCGATGGCGATCTTCTGCTTGGTCAGCCGCTCGATGTTCTCGAGCAGACGCTGTTCACGCGGCTCGGCGAGCGTGATCGCAGTGCCCTCCCGACCGGCGCGCCCGACGCGACCGATGCGGTGGACATATGCCTCCGGAGCCGACGGGACGTCGTAGTTCACGACATGAGTGAGCGAGTCGATGTCGAGACCTCGGGCGGCCACATCGGTGGCGATGACAAGTTCGGTGGCGCCCGTACGGATGCGCCCCATGACCCGATCGCGGGACTCCTGGCCGAGCCCGCCGTGCAGGGCCTCGGCCCGATAGCCGCGGCCGTTCATCGTCTCCGTCAACTGCTCCACCTCGGTTCGTGTGCGGCAGAACACCAGCGCCGCACGGGGAGCCTCCACGTCGAGTACCCGACCGAGCGCGGCTGCCTTGTGGGACCGCTGCACGACGTAGACGGCCTGACGGATGAGGGCCTTGCCCGGCTTCGTGTCGCCGAGCCCGATCTGGACTTTCAGCGGATCGGTGAGATGACGCTTGGCGATCCCCATGATTCGAGGGGGAAGAGTCGCCGAAAACATGACGGTCTGACGATCCGATGGGGTGGACTTGAGGATCTCTTCGATGTCCTCGGCGAAGCCCATGTCGAGCATTTCGTCCGCCTCGTCGAGCACCACGATCTTGATCTTGTCGAGGGCGAGTGTGCCGCGGGCGATGTGGTCCATGGCGCGACCGGGAGTGGCGACGACCACGTGCACGCCGCCGGACAGCGCCTGCAGCTGGCGACCGATCGGCTGACCGCCGTAGACCGGAAGGACGCGCGCTCCGAGCACGCGACCGTATTTGTACATAGCTTCCGAGACCTGGACGGCGAGCTCGCGCGTCGGAACAAGAACCAGCGCGAAGGGCTCCGGTTTTCCCTTGCTTTCGGGGATTTGCTGGAGGATCGGAAGCGCGAAAGCGGCGGTTTTCCCGGTGCCGGTTGCCGCCTGCCCAAGGAGGTCTCGACCGCTCAGCATCAGCGGGATCGCCTCGCGCTGGATCGGGGTTGGCTCCTCGTAGCCCAGCGATTCCACGGAGCTGAGGAGCTCAGGGCGGAGTCCGAGATCGGCAAATCTTGACTGTTCTTCGGTCGTACTCACCACGTAAGAGTAATTCGCCTGGCCACCGCCGTCGTCCCGATACCCTGAAACGGTGGATACGACGACCGATGTCACAGTCGACGAACCGACGAACTGGTCGGTTCTGGGCCGCGAGATTCGCCGATTGACGAGCGTCGCCGAGATCCGAAGCGTGATCGGCGAACCCACCCAAGCCGTCTGCATGAAGCTGACGGACCGCTTGAACGAGCTCACCCGTGGCTTCATCGAGCGTTCTCCGTTCTTGTGCATTGCGACATCGAGCCCGGCTGGAGACTGCGACGTCAGCCCGCGCGGAGATCCGGCGGGCTTCGTCAGAATCCTCGACGACCGGACCCTCGTCATCCCCGACCGCCCCGGCAACCGTCTTGCCGACACGCTGCGCAACATCATCGCCAATCCCCACGTCGGTCTGCTCTTCGTCCTCCCGGGCATCACCGATACGTTCCGCGTCAATGGCCGAGCGTGGATTACCGATGACCGCGACCTTCTTGCCCCGTGTGAGCATGACGGCAGCGTGCCGCGCCTCGGCATCGTCGTCGAAATCGAAGAAGCGTTCACGCAGTGTTCGAAGGCGTTCATTCGCTCGCACCTGTGGGACCCCTCGACCTTTCAGGACCGGACGAGCCTTCCCAGCAACGGCGAAATTCTGAAGGTCATCAACGCCCAGAGCGATCCGGAGTTCGATGCCGCGGTCTATGACGCCGAACGGGCTGCCCGCTACGCGCGCCGCGAGGGCTTCTACTAGTGCACTGAGTCGGAAGTTCCTGTTACATCGATCCTTCGGAGAATGCGCCGAAGTACAGCCAATCAACACCATTCGATGTCACAGGAACTTCTGCGAAGATGCACTAGCGCAGCGCCAGACAGGCGAGTCCTTGGTATACGTTCGCGGAGCGGCACGGCACCCGTTCGTCGCCGCCGGAGGTTTGCGTCGATGGGTCCTGCCGTTCTTGTCCTTGTTGGACTCTTCCTCCTGCTCCTCGTCCTCTCCGTCAAGACCGTGGAGCAGGGCAACATCGCCGTCGTCACCATCTTCGGCAAGTACCGCCGCATCCTCCGTCCCGGGCTGAACTTCCTCATCCCGCTGATCGAGAAGATCTCCCGTCGCATCTCGATCCAGAACCGCTCCATCGAGATCGAGTTCCAGGCGATCACCCAGGACCAGGC